>JAFAHT010000156.1 GCA_019237095.1 Planctomycetaceae bacterium | reverse complement strand
CACCTGCTGCCGGCAATGCCAGAGCTCGGGATGGGTTTACCGAATGATTACTGTTTACCGGACGCAAGCCACTGAGATCAAGTGACTTACGATAAATCTTCGAGAACAGCCGCCCGGAACACCGGAAGAGCCACGAAGAATAAGTAGCCATGGATGAAACACGGATAAGGGCACGCATCAGACGGCACACATGACTTTAAGACGAAAGGCTGGAGCGATGTCCCATTCTCGGCTGAGAAATCGTGTTCACTGTCTCCCTTCCCATCCGTGTTTCATCCGTGGCCAAAAAAATTCTGATCACTGTTTCATTGCTCCCATCCGTGTTTCATGCCGTGACTGAAGGTCGTTGTCTCGAGTCCGTGGCGAACCAGAGTATGGCCAGGAGCGCGGGCACCCAGAAATAAGTGCACTCGATGTAGAAATCAACCTCGGGGACAATCAGGCGGCTATAGCGAACGAGAAGGATAAGCTGGAGGTAGGGAATCACGATCAGGCCGATCAGGAGTGCCGCCCCGGCCTTTTCGGACAGCCGGTCACCGATCAGCACGAGGGCCACGACCCAGAGGACCGGAAAATCGTAATCTCGACCGTAGGGCGCGACGAAGAAGGCGGCGAGCAACCCCAGGGCCATCACGTCGCGAACAGGGCGCCCCGGGTCGATGGCCGTCCTCACCACGGCCCAGAGGAACGGCAGGGCGACGGCCAGAAACAGCACCCAGAGGCTCCAGCTGCGCAGGCCAAGTGTTCTGAGGATCAGGTACCAGGTATTGCCCAGCCAGGGGAAATACTCTGTGGGAGGCAGCGTCTGCCGGGTCGCGCTCAGCATCTCCATTGGCCATGATGGCACAACAACGCTGCTGGCCAAACAGAGCAAGGCGAGGGTCGCGGCGAACCCATGAAAGACACTCCAACGACGCTGGCGCACCCCCCAGATGCCCAGCGCCAGGACGAGGACCGCGGCCAACTGGGGCTTGGTCGTCAGGCAGGCCAGCACGGCACCCGCGGCCCGGTCGCGGTGGCGGTCCAGCAGCCTCCAGGCCAGGGCCACCAGGAACAAGATCAGGATGGTCGTCTGTCCCGCGATCAGGGCCTCCACCGAAAACAAGCAGAGCGGGACGGCCACCAGGGCGATCGATCGCGGCACGCCGGGCACGGCGTCTCTGAGCACGAAGCACGAGACGAAGAGCATCTCCAGGTTGAGGATGAACCAGACGATCTTGCCCCCCTCGAACCCCAGCGGGACGAGCAGCGTGCAGCCCAGCGCGAACCAAGGAGGATAATAATAAGGCAGGAAATCGAGGACCCCTCGCCCGTTGACCGATCGGTCCCACCCCAGCGCGCGCTGGATCTGGATCTGCCGGTCGACGTCGTAAGGGCTCTGGCCGCTGGCGACAAGCTTCCCCGCCGTCCAGTACGTGATGTAATCGGCAAGCATCTTCTCCCAGGGCATCACCGCGCGGCCGCCCCAGACGAGGAGCACGGAAACCAACGTGATCCCGACCAGCCAGATCCATGGCCGATTGCCGAGCTCGGACAGGTACCCACGCACCAACCTGAGCCCCCTGGAAACTCCAGACAAAGAGCAAGCAGCCGTCAGCAAGTCGGTCGTATTCACTCTACTGTCGATTGACAACCAATGTTCCCTTCGTGCTCTGCTTTTCCCCTGTGAGGGCACCTTCGGCACGCGTCGCCAAGGCCAGTAAGAGCATAGCCAGCAGGATGAGCCAGGTGGCATAGGGCAGGACCGTCGCCTGCACCAGACGCCCCCACGTTTCCCAACCCAACGACCGTTGCGTCAAGAGCCTGAGAAAGAGCGCGTCCGCATAGAGAATCGCGATCGCCATCAAGCCACACGCCGTATAGAGCCAGCGGGCCGCGCCAGTCGTCACTCGCACTTTCCCGGCACAATGGGCCAGGGGCAAGGCCAGAATCACGGTGTCATAATCCCGATGGTAAAGGAAGAGCAGCGAAAAGAAACTGACCAGGCACGCGGCCGCCGGTCGCGGCAGGTCCTTCAGGATCACGAGGTAGGCAGCCCACGCCCCGACCGTCAGCAAAGCGAACACCTGGGCGTACCGGATCCAGCCACGATCGCGCATCCCCAGCCGGTAAAACAGGTGGTCGAAGCTGATGATGCTCTCGTTTCGCGTCCCCTCGTAGGAGTAGTCATTGACCTTGCCCGGGGCTGATAGCTCCCTTGCTCGCTGCGCCAGCGTCGCCAGGCGACCGGGCAGGTCGGCGATTCGTCCGGTCAGCGCGCAAGAGCCCAGCACCAGGGCCAGCAACACAACCCAGCTCAGGCGGTCCGCCCGGCGGAGAAACAGGAGCAGGAAGGGGATCATCGTCACGAACTTGACCGTTGCCAGGAAGAGGCAGACCCCAGCCGAGATCGGCCGTCCCCGACCCTGGGCGACCAGCGCCAGGACCAGCATCACGGCCGTGAATACGCCGAGCTGGCCGAGGTAGAAGCCCTTCAGCGAGGCTTCGGAGACGCTCAGGCAGATCGCCAATCCCGCGATCGCAACAGGCGGCAGAGACTCGAGTCCTGCCCGCACCTGATGCCCAGCGACGTCGAGGCGAGCTTGCCACATCAGCGCCGATCGGGCCAGGGCGATCAGCCCCAGGCTGGAGGCGACGTTGAGGAGGGTCCAGAACGCCAGGCTTGCGCGGATCGGCAGGGCAGCAAAGAGAGCGAAAAGCGGAAGGGCGGTCGGCGGATTGAGCAACGGATGCTCAGCAAACCGTGAGGGGGAGTACGGATCCACTCCGCCCCATACGTCGCAACCGGTCTTCCAGAAGAACTGGAAATCCAATCCGAAGAGATCATGGCGAGATACCGCGTAAAGATGAATCACGAGGATGGCGAGAATCGCGGCGATCAGGGACTTGAGCCAAGAGGTCGGCACACAGGCGCGTAACAAGACCAGAACACCGAGCGCCAGGGCGACAACCTTGAACCAGGTGACCATCAACGTAGGCGGAATGATCATGCTGGTCAGGCACCCTGCGCCCGAGAACTACCCGTTCACGACGCCATGAGACCGAGTTTGTGCAGCTTCTTGTAGAGGGTCATGCGGCTGATGCCCAGCTCCGCCGCGGCGCGGAGGCGGTTATTGCCGTTCCGCTCCAGCGCGGCGGTGATCTGGACCCGTTCGACTTCGTCCTTGGACGCGGCCAGTGTCGGCCGGGTTAGAGATGGCTCGAGCTTCAGGGTGATGGCCGGGCCGGGATCGTGGAACGCGTCGGGCAGGTCCTCGATCTGGATAGTCGGTCCGTCGGATAGCGCCACGGCTCGCTCGATGACGTTGCGCAGCTCGCGGATGTTCCCTGGCCAGGAATGCGCTTGCAGAGCACGAATTGCTTCCGGAGCGATGGTCAGCCCCAGCCGGCCTGCGCGGCGGCCGAACTCAGCCAGGAACGCGGTGGCCAGTTGGGGAATGCCCTCAACTCTCTCACGGAGCGGGGGCAGGTTGAAGGCGACAACGTTGAGGCGGTAATAGAGATCGGCGCGAAAGCGACCGCTGGCGACCTCTTGGTCCAGCGGCCGGTTGCTGGCGCTGATCAGCCGGGCCTGAAGAGGCTGGGTCTTGTTCGACCCGACCGGCTCGAACACCCGGTCCTCCACCGCCCGCAAGAGCTTGGCCTGGAGCACCGGGGGAAGGGAATCGATCTCGTCCAGGAACAACGTCCCGCGCCCAACCTCGGTGAACTTGCCGACCCGGTTGGTGTCGGCACCAGTAAAGGCTCCCCTGACGTGGCCGAACATCTCGCTTTCGATCAAGTTGGCCGCCAAGGCCCCGCAGTTGACCGTCAGGAGCGGCTTATCGCGACGGGGAGAGAGGCGGTGGATCACACCGGCGAGACGGGTCTTGCCAGACCCGGTCTCGCCCCCCAGGAGGATGGTGGTGTCCTGTGGAGCGATCCGGCGGATCTGCTCGATCATTTCCCCCATCCGCCCTAAGAAGAAGAACGATTCATCCCCCGGGATGACGGCCAGCTGCGGCTGAGGGTTTGGCGCAACGGACTCCGGCCGAGCGGCACCAAGGCGACGGGCGAGGGTCAAAATATCGATGAGATAGCCGAGCCGCCCCAGATCCAGCGGGCGGCTCAGATAGTCGGTAACCCCCAGGCGGTGCAGCGCCAAGGCTTGCTTTGCGTGATACTCATCGCTCAAGACCAAAACGGGAACGCCCCGGCCCCTGGCCTCGAGCGTGCTGAGCAAACGCGTGAGACCCGCGACAGGCCCCGCAGGAGTGAGGTGGGACAGGATCAGCGCGGCTCCATGGTTCGCAACCCGGTCATAGGCTTCGTCGTGATCCTGGACCCGTTCGAGCCGAATACCCGGAGTTCGAGCAACGACTTCCTGAACCACGCTGGCCAGGGTCGAATCCTGACTGATCAACACCATCGACACGTCGTGCAAGGCTCTCCTCCATTGAGCGGAAGTTGATCATTAATCGATTGGCACAGTTGTGAATCGTTTCAAACGGGGGAGATCGCCAAGGACTCCTCAGGGTCGACCTCGATGCCTTTCGCCTCGCCTGATATTACGAACACGACAAGCCCTGCACGTGAAACGCTGCACTCAAAGCGACCGTTGCGTTCTTTGACTTGCGGTGTTCGCGAACGAGGGTGCCTGCCAGGTTCCTTCCCGCACGCCCAGACCTGAGTGTCGCATTCTAGCTCTCCCCCAGTTGTGATGCCAAGCGTGCACTAAAATTTTCCAGTTTCTGATTTCCCCTGATTTTTTTGTTTAACACAGCGGCTTCCCAATGTTTAACCATAATTGGCCTATTGTCTGTCACAAGTCAGAGTACCGATTTGATTCACGAAGCGATACTGGGTGCTTCGGAGCCTTCGCTGGGTGTAGAAGTCTGGACTTGCAGGCCTGGGGCTTTCTTCCAATCCGAGCATCATCATCACTGCCACACTCATCGAGTCTCTGGTTCGTGGTAGCCCTCTTTCAAGCAAAGGAGCATGCGGTTCCTTGCATGCTTTGGCAAGAGGGAGCAGAATAATCTGGCGGGCCCATGTTCACTTTTTTCAACATCATGCCGTCCTCTTTGAACCGCTCTGTCGGTAACCGAGCTGTTATTGCGAACGGGAGCCCGCATGTGACTGGGGCGAGGGCCACCCCAGGCGGGTCCGTAGCTGAGATGTACGGGCTGGAATCGAAGAGCTCCGTGAGGAGGCGGCTTCGAGACATGCTCGTGCAAGTTGCCTCTGGTAGAAAGGCCGGTTGACTTGCACAGAGCGGAAAGGGCCCAAAGCCCGAACGACTACCTCGTTTGCGCAACGCCGCACAACCGAACGAAACCGACGGCCCCGCGAGCTTTGGGAAGATTCGCGTTCAAAAGACTCAGCGATGGACCGATCAAATAGAGTTGAGAAGCATTCTGGGGAGAGATTGCTCTCGGAGAGGAAGGAGGCCTCTTGTCGAACCGCAAGGCGAGGAGCGCCAGGCCGTTTCATGAAAACGGGGCGATCAATCGTGCGGAGTTGACGCCGCTGTCCTGACCTCGAGGGAAGTCCATCGATGCGATCTGTTCGACCAGCGACCATGGCGGGTCTATTGTTTCTGCCGCTCTTGTGGGCATCATCGTTGATGAGCAAGGCCTGCGCCGGGGATCATGCTGACCATTACTGGGTCAGCCAAGATCCCTCGATCGGCTACGCGGTTCCGATTCAGCGAGTTTATCAGTTCCCCGCGGCGTTTGTCTATCAGCCAGGCCCCCGATGGGGCTTCACCGTCCCGATCCAACATGTTTATCAATTCCCGGCGGCGTTCGTTTACCAACCGGGCCCGGAAATTCCCTTCGGCGGCGTCTGGAACTCAGCTTATGATCAGTATGCCGGGCCGTCGCATATTCCTCGCTGAGCGACGAGAGCCCGACGATCGGGGCAGTCGTGGTGTAGACCTGTGCGAGGGGGAAAATCTTATTCTGGGGAGGCTGCGATCCGATAGTAAACCAAGACTCGAGATTTTGGGAACGGTAAGGAGGCGACCGGGGCCGCGGGGCTGCTCATGCAACGGGGTTGACCTCCGCATCGAGCCCTGGAGTGTTTGGGAACCAGGCTTCGGAGAATGCTCCGGTGCTGGAACAGGAATGGAGTCCTGCCCATGATTGGGGACGCTCGACGGCGTTCATGGCGTTTGATCCCGGCGGCGGCGTCGAGGTCGGCTCGGGTCCGGCGAACCAGCACGGCGCCAGCCGTGGAAGCGCTGGAGGGCCGTCAGCTCCTCTCGACTTCCACGGGTTTCTCCTATGTCCATAATATCCACACATCCACCGGCATCAATCACATTATCCAGACACCCATCGGCATCTTTTCACTTCAGGTCACTGGCCCGGGCGTGCTCGAGGCGAGACCAGCCGGTCACGAAGCAATCAACCTGAACGTGCTTGGAACCACCACCAACTCGTCGCTCTCGATCACGCAGGTCCAGCCCCGCTTCCACGTTGTCAACAGCCTCTTAATGATCCAGAACCTCACCATCAAGTCGGGGCAGATTGGGAACATTCAGGCCAGCGCAGCTGAGCTCGACGGCCCGATGACGCTCCCGATGACACCATTGACCACGCCGATCAACACGCTCCAGTTCGGCGCCCTGGGTCCGAACGCTCAGATCAACGTCAATGGCAACCTTGGTTCGATGAGTGTTCAGAATGATGTCACCCTCGGACCCAGCGGCCATGTTGTGATCGGGGGCAACCTCAATAGCTTGACGGTCGCGGGCAACCTGCTGGTCAATCCGGGCTCGGGAGGAATTGTGGTTGGTGGCAATCTCAACGGTCTGACGGTCAACGGCTTCTTCCAGGGCCAGGGGACCAGCGCGATCGACCTGTCCGTCGGCCTCGACCTGACCAACTTCACCGTCCTGGGCGGCGGCAGCAACCTCGGCGGCGTCCGCAGCGCCAACATCGCCGTGGGCAAGGACATCGGCGGCCTCGACATCCAGCACGGCATCTTCAACAGCCTCATCACCGCCGGGGTGCTGATCGACGGTTCCCCGCAGAACAGCTCGTCCGGCGGCAACATCGGGCCCGACGGCTTCAACGCGATCTTCGACTCGGAAATCCTCGCCGGGGCCCAGATCAACAACCTGACGATTAACGGCAGCGTCACGTCCGACTACGTGACCAACCCCAAACCC
>JAFAHT010000112.1 GCA_019237095.1 Planctomycetaceae bacterium | reverse complement strand
ATCGGCTACTCGATCGAGCACATCCGCCAGATCGCCAAGGGCCTGAAGGCCCTTTTCGACTGGTCTTGCACTTAAAAACGGAAGAACCGGATTGTCCGAAAGCGACTGCCGGGGATCGGTCCGGACAGTCGTGCCTCGGCCGAGCATGTTTCCCGGGTCCAAGGAATCACACCACCATGTCACGGTCACGCCCATTCGCGTCCTTGCCAAGCACGAGAGGGTTTGGCGCCCTGATCGTCGCGTTCGCCGTTGTGGGATCGGCACTGTTAACACCGCCCCTGGCGCCTGCCCAGGGCTTTGGTGGCCAGTCCGCTGTGGCCCAGGAGATCAAGATCAAGTCGCCAGTGGCCTCGCAGGTCTTTCAGCGCAAGGTCAACGACCGCGCGGTCGACAAGATGAAGCAGATCCACGCGGCAGAGAATTGGATCGCAATTCGTGCCAGGTCAGCGAGGTGGTTTGGCCAAGGTGCTTCCCGCAGGTCAGCGTGATTACAGCTCGATCCGGCTCTCGCGGCACGCGCTGGAGCGATTTGTGGAACGGTTCGGGGTCGAGCCCGAATCGGCCGGAGAACTGTTGCGCAGGGTCTTGTCGCGAACCAGGAGGCTGGGCCGTAACCCGGAGAACGGTGCCATCGCCGTGCTGGCCGTCCACGCCGAGCGGGCCCTGGTGGCGATCGTCCAGGATTCGAGCTGCCTGACCGTACTGACCTGGAACCAGTTCGTTCCCCGGCTGGGTGAGTTCGGCCGGAGCAAGATGCCACGCAAGTGGGGGCGAATGCTCGATCGCCTTGTCGAGCCGCCCGACGCCGAACATGAGAAAAAACCGTGAGGCGAACGGACCAGACTCAGTTCAGGGGCAAGAGCTCGGTGATCGCGTCCTGGACCTGTTTCAGCTTGATTGGCTTGACCAGCACGATGAGCTGGTCGCCGGTCGGCAGCTTGTCTTTGATTGTCGCCTGGCGAGGGCCGAGCAAGACCAGGGCGACGAGGGGATGGCCGTCCTCGTGGGCCTTCTCATGCATGTCGGTGAGCGCCTCGACGGTCTCGGACCCGAGACCGTCGGCATCGAAGATCACGGCGTCAGTGGGCGATTCCCTATACCGTTCGGCCGCGCGCTCGGCGTCGCCCACCAGCAGGACGCGGTAGCCCATGAGCGTCAAGTTCTTCCGCAGCGCATCCTGGACCTCGGCCTGGGCCTCGACGCAGAGGACATTCCTCGTCGTCAGCGCCTTGATCTCATCCTGGAAGGCGTCGAAGACCTCCCCGCGCTCCTCGGTGAGAAGCTCGTTGCCGGGTTGTTCAACCTCCGCCTCCTCGAATTCCTGGGGGCTCTCATACTTGTGGGCAAAGGCGCGCGCCTCGGCGGCCGCGGGATCAATAGAGGCCTGGTATTTCTCGAGGTCGGCCACGACCTGGTGCATGTTCTGATAGCGGGCCTTGAGCCCTATCTTCATCATCTTCTCGATGATCCGGGCCAGTGGTTCTTCGGGACCGTGGCGGTGCTCGCTGATCGGCTTGATAACGCCGAACGAGCGCTTGAGCATCTTCTTGAGGGGATCCTTGCTCTCGGAGTCCTCGAGGGGTACCTGGCCGGTCAGCATGTGGTAGAACACGCAGCCGAGAAAGTAGATGTCGGAACGGGGGTCTCCCTTGCCGCTACCGCAGGTTCGCTCCAGGGCCGAATAATCGACCGTGCGCTGGCTGATCAGTCCGTGCCGCGACTCGTCGCCATCGATGGTGGCCAAGCCGAAATCGACGAGCTTGGCCACTCCCGAGTTGGAGATCAGGATGTTCGTCGCCTTCAGGTCGCGGTGGGTAACGCCCTGGTCGTGGGAGTACTCAAGGCCGCGAGCCAACCCGAGCAACAGCGGCAAGGCATCCTTGTCCTTGAGACGGATGCGAAGCTTGAGGAACTCGCGCAGGTTCATCCCTTCAACGTACTCCATGATCATGAAGTGACGGTTGTCCTGCTGTCCCTGATCTTCGAGCCGAACGATGTTGGGATGCCGCAGCCTCATCCCGGCCTCGGCCTCCTTGTGGAACCGCATCACCGCATCGGGAATGGAGACGAATCGCTGCCGCAAGACCTTGACCGCCGCGGGCGAGCCGGTCTCGTTATGCTGCCCCCGGTAGACGCGGGCGAACGTCCCCTCGGCCAGATGGAAAAGGGCCCGGTAGTTGCCAAAGAAGAAGCTTGAGGGGTCGCCCTTTTTGAGCCGTTCAAGCTGCCAACTGGTCAGCCATCCCTTGCGCATCAGGACCCGGATGAGGGCTTCCCCGGAGCCGTCCTCTGTCTCGGCCCGGGCCTCGCGGTACTGCTCACGCGTGATCAGCCCGATCAGCGTCAGTTGATCGACCAGTGATTCGATATCAATCTCGGGCATGGCGAGCACATCCTGGCCCACAAGGAGCAAGAAGATGCCGGACGGTCGGGCGCCAGAAGCTGGCGCGGCCACTTCACCTGTAACACGACTCGATCTATCTTACCGGATCAGACGCTTTGTGAAACCACTACACCTGCGGCACGTTTTTCGAGACTTCTCGCTGAACCCGACAGCCTCTGGATGCCCGGTCATGCCACATGACACTTCCCGGGCGGTGCCGAGCCCAGGTCTCCTGGCTCCTCCTCTTTGTTCTCGTTTCGTAGATTTGAAGGTGGATCGCGAGCGGCCCGGCGGGTGAAATTCCCCCCGGCGAATCGATCGTGAAGAGGTGCTGGAGGCCGGGATCCTCGGCCGAAGTGTCACTTAGCCCGAAGTTCCAGAGCCGAAATCAGGGAATCCCCATAGCGGGCAATTACTTATGTCAAATTCAATGTCCGGTTTCTGGCTACGTCTTGATCAACCGCAGCGCTTCCGCCTGCAGCGCATCGGCGTCGGTTACCTGGAAGAACGT
>JAFAHT010000080.1 GCA_019237095.1 Planctomycetaceae bacterium | reverse complement strand
AAACCGCATGACTCGATGCTGCGCCCATATCAGTCAGAAAGGCCCCGTCCGCTATGGAGACGTACCCAGCTTCGATCGGCGGTCTCGCAACGCTCGACAAGTTCATGCCGATCGGGGAAGCATCATGCCGCACCTATGACGAGAACGGGCTGGCGGTGTAGACGCTCCGAGGAGAAGCGGCGAGCGTACTCCCTAATTACCAGCAACGGCAACGGGCGGGGTTATGGATCGCCAGCACACGGGTGGAGAAATACAACGACTGGGCGGTGTCGGCACGCTGCAAACACCAGAGGATGAGTTGGTCGCCACAAGGGGTGCTGGCCTTGGCCGCGCTGGAAGCCGCGCAGCGCAACGGTGAACTCGACGCTTGGCGTCGGGACCGTGCGCTTCCGGAGCATAGGTTACCGGAACCGGTTCGCAAGGCTGCTTGATCATGAAACCAGCGCACCAACTGGCGAGCGCTAGGATTAAATCTTTTTCGTGACCTCGACCGAGATCGCCCCAGACGGCCGTTCAGCTCATCGCCATCGGATGGGCCCTGCCGTATCGGCCAGCGCCTGCCCTCGAGGTTGCTGGCCGTCTTGCGTAGCGATGCACCCCAGCATGCACGAAAAGCCCCTTTGGGAGTGATCCCAGGGGGCTTTCTTCGTTTCAACGGCTGGTAGCAGTTACGGTTTTCACCGCATGCATGCAAATGGGTATCCGGCCCGTTCGACGACCTCAGACGGCGCAAGACGAAGGCTCAGACTGGCAGGGTGGGGGTTCCACGTGCCCCTTGTCTGTCGCCTCGCTCGGCTCGTCGTGGTTCGCCTGGTGACCGGATCGCAGGAACTCGTCGAAGCGATCCCCGCGGGCGCCGCAAAGATCGATCGGGCCTGGGTGCCGCTGGCGGAGGTCTCCGGCCTGAACCTCGAGAACCGACCCACCCTCGATCACGGCTTGGCCGCATCTGTTGCAAAACCTGGTGACCTGCCTCATGGTTGCCGGTCTCCCTGCTTGGCTTTCTCAGCCTTCCGCTGCTTGATCAGCTCTTTCGCGTGCTGCGCTTCGGCGCGCTTCGCTGCCTCCCGATCGACCTTGGACTTCGCATGGTTCTTCTTGCTCATGGCGGCCCCCCTCAGAGTGTCGCCGGGTATTGGTGGCCCTCGGCCGAGAGTTGTGACGCCGCGTAGGTGCGTTTGTACTGGGGAGTCGTGTAGGACCCGCCCGCCCAGTTCCAGGCGAGCAGCGTGCCGATCGGGATGCTCGTTCCGTTCGTGAAGGTCACGGTGTCGTTGTTGGCGTTGCCCCCTGACCCGACCCCGTTTCCGAGAAATTGCAGGCTGATGGACTGGACTGTCAATGTGGTTCCGCTCGAGGTCTGCAAAAACTGATCGCCAACGGCCAGTATCCCATAGCCCAGATCAACCAGCCCTTTGGCGACGTTGTAAGTGCCCTCCTGGCGGTTGTTCGCCAATCCGCCTGGGTCGACAACCTCGTTGAACGAAGTTGGAGTGCTCATCTCATCCTCGCTTTCTGGTGAATCAACCATGCCTCAGGTGCATGCCTACGCCCGTCGCTGCCGGTGACATTTCCGGCACTGTTTCAGGCAGGGCGGAATATCGATCTCCTGCCCCCCGCACGACGGACAGAACGTAACCAGTACCATTTTCGGCCTGGGTGGTGCGGCCTGAACGACCTTGAACGGCCAAGGCTTAGACGCCGGCCGAAAGTCGCCTTGATTCAAGAGCCCGGCCGCGTGCTTGACGGGACGGCCGCCGTACTTCGACGTATCGACACTCATCCCGGGAATAAGGTTGCTTTCCCCGTAGGGGAAAAGGATCGAGTCATAGTCTTCGCTCATGGCTCACTTCCAGAGGACAGGCGCGTCCTGTCCCGGTGTGCCGCCGCGGCGGACCATGAGAGGCGGTTCATGTATCGCTGTGTGACGGGACTCGGAATATTCCTCCGGCCGGACGATCTTGCCGCGCTTCGCGGCCTGCTTACGCCACTCCTGCGCCTCTGCGTCCAAGGCGACAGTAGGCACACGCAAGCTATCCTGGTCGAACCACAGGTAGCCATCGCGGGCCGCCGACGCTTGGTACTGGATGATCTGGGTTTCCCGATCGAAGTTGGCCAGCGCGTTCGCGTTTTCCTCAAGGAGACTCGCGACGTTTGTGCTCGGATAGGGCAGTATAGTCTCCCGCGTCTTCGTCCGTTCACGTAAAACCGATTCCAGCTTGGAGGCGAGATCGTCGATGTTCGTTTTCCAGTCAAAGGCCGGATCGTAAGCAAGAATCATGTGCAACTCCTTTCATATTAAGACTACCTCGTTGCAAGTCTCGACGTCTTTCCCTCGTAAAGAAGCTTGGTCCTGAGGGACTGAAACCGCGTGACCTCGGGATCGGACGCAATAGCCGAATTCACAAGCCAGTTGCCGTTTTGGATATCGGCCGCGGCCGCGGCCCATGCCAAGGCGGCCTGCTCATCGCCCCGGTTACCGCGCTTGAACAAGGCGCCCGCCTTGCCCTTGGCGAACGACGCGTAGGCTTGGCAGTCGCGCTCGTGTTGCTCTTGCTCCCGCTGCTTGGCCATGTCGGCCCGCATATTCTCGACGGCCAGTCGTTCGCGCTCGTTCCAATCACCATCTGCCATGATTCACCCTTTCTCGAACATGCTGATTCTGGCGAACGGCCGTGGCCTCTTTTGGTAGCCGCGATTCCGACTCTCCCATCATCACGAATTTGCTTTGGTCTCATGATGATAGTATACGATTAATCTTAGGGAAAATTGCACGGGCGCGACGGTGCCAGGACGCGCCAGGGTGCCCCCAGAGCGATCGGGACAAGCGGAGGATGGTTCCCGTGCCATTCCGCCATCGTCGCGTGGCGCCCCTGGAAACGGCCTTCTACTGATGGCTGGGAGAGTCTCACCGCATGTTCGCGGCCTTCAAGGTCGAACGAGAGGATCGGGGTCACGATGCTTTCTCGGAGTAACACTTATCAATTTCCTCTCCTGCCCACGTCTGGTGGTTCTCCCCATGGCCATTGGCATAACTCAGCATTCTGGCCTTGACCTGCGCCAGGGAGTCGCCCTTGTCAATCCACGTTTGCACCGCTTGCCGGTTGCATGGTGCCGTCCCGCAAAGACGAACCATTCCAGCCCGAGCAGATCTGCTATCGACAGGCGAACGTAACTCCTAGAACACCCGGTTTCCCTTCCGAGCGTGTTGTATGACGCGTAGCACACGCCTTGCCCATAGTTCGAGCGGCTCATGAGACGCTGGGCCAGAGGCTTTAAAGCGCCCGGCATGTCCTTTACGGGAATCGCGTCGATTCCCTCCAAGGATGTCGAACTTGCGGGCGGATTCCTCTGGTGTGAGAGCGATATTCTTCATCCCCCTTCCTGTCAATGACTTGCGGTGAACAGTAGTGATTGCGTTCACGGCATGATCACTTGCCCGGCTCATTTCGGTCCAAGAGTTGCACCCCGGGTAGGGGTGGGTGCTTGAGGATCCTTGTCAGTCGGAGCAGCAGACGATGAAGGCAACCACGAAGACAACCGAGCCGATCGTGATTTCGTCGACACTGGCGGAAGATGGAGCGATACCGCTGGTGCGGGTGCATCACCGCGACTGGCCCGAGATTCACGCCGAAGGAGAATCCGTCGCGACGGCGGCCAGGAACCTAGTCCTTCAGTTCCAGAAGAACGTTGATAGCTCGACCGATCGCTGGAAATGCAAAGCATTCGAAGCCGCGATGGAGGAGGTTCGCTCCTTCGCGAGTAAGTGTTCCTGATTGGCGTTGCAGAGTGCTGAGAAATCGAGACTATAGCAACGTTACCGGGCGGTTGGGACTTGGCCCACGCAATTAGGCTTGGGGATCAAGCCGTTCGCCGAGTTGGGGCCGACTCGGAGGCATTGAGCGTGTTCCAAGTCGATTCTCCCTGTTCCTGCCGAGCGATCTTCGAATTGGCCCCGGTAGCGATGCTACAGTCTCGAGAAATCGAGGCTTTTGTCAGCGAGTCGAAATTCCGCCCAGGAGGTTATCCAGAAGGTCGTCGAATACCTGAGTGGGGGCTCGCGTCTCGTCTGGGTCGTGTATCCCGACGTGAAGCAAGTGCACGTCTATACCGACCTCACCTCCGCACGGATCCTGACCGAACCGGCTGAGCTTGACGGGGACGATCTCGTCCCCGGCTTCCGCCTTTCCTTGACCGAGCTCTTCGAGAATACGGATTCCGCGGAACTGGCCCCGGCCGGCGATTGACGCACTGGTGCGCGGCACACACCCACCTTCGACCAGCCTGCGCGTGTCCTGATCGCATTGTGCCAGATCCGTCAAACCGCATTCACGACATCGCAAGTGCCATGTGACCGGGGGGCGTCCGATGCCCAGGCAACCTGGAATCGTCGGGTTGTTGCACGTTCCGGGCACGGCGATCGAGGGCGATTGATCCCGCGTCCGCTGGCGGTCTGGTCACGACGAGAACGAGGACGAAAAAGGGGTTCTGGACCGCCTCTTTCGCCCTCATCTTCGATGCCCGATCTCGTGGGGCCGTCCCGGGCCGCGCTACACACCCGGAGGCCCTGAATGGTGACCGATGACTTGAGGGAGGCGGTCAACTCGGCCGTGAACGTCACCGTCTCACCAAAAGTCATGCGGTCAACTTTCGAGGTCAGAACCGGAGTGGATCTTGCCCAGGAGTTCACAACCTGGGAAACGGCATTCGAGGTACTGGTAGTGAAGTTCGTGTCGCCGGAGTAGACCGCAGTGATCGAGAGCGGGCTGCCGCTGACCGTCAGAGTGCTGGTGCTGAAGGTCGCTACGCCCGAGGAATTGAGCGCGATGCCAGTGCCGATCGTCGTGGTGCCGTCGAGGAAGTTAACCGTACCCGTCGGCGTGCCCGAGCCTGGCGAGACGGCGGCCACGGTGGCCGTGAACGTCACCGACTGACCGAACACGCTGGGGTTGGCGCTCCAGGTCAGACTCGTCGTCGTGCTGGTCTGGCTGACCACGAGGTCGCCAGAATTCTGGCTCAACTTGTTCGTGCTGTCGCCGGCGAAGCTGGCCACGGTCCCGGATCTGTGGGGGCCTGGGTGGGCAACCACCCAGGTCTACCCGGCCCGCGAAGCCACCTTGGTACGTGCCTCCCAGGATCAGGGCTGGTCACGCCCTTCCGTAGAAGTTAAAGGCTCTCAAGTGTAGGTGAACTTATCGTTGGGCGAGATGGTCGACGTGCCGCTCGGGGTGGTCACAGTCACGTCCACGGTACCGGTGCCCGCCGGGCTCGTGGCCGTGATCGAGTTGTCGTTGACCACATGCAAATTCGTCGCCGCCGCCGTGCCGAAGAGTACCTCCGTGGCGCCGGAGAGGTTGGTGCCGGTGATCGTCACCGAAGTGCCACCGGCCGCCGGGCCGCTGG
>JAFAHT010000380.1 GCA_019237095.1 Planctomycetaceae bacterium | reverse complement strand
CCGAGCAGCAACTCCTCAACTTCCGACAGGAGGTCGACGGCAACGGCCTGTCGTCGTACCCGCATCCCTGGCTGATGCCCGAGTTCTGGCAGTTCCCGACCGTCTCGATGGGCCTGGGGCCGTTGATGGCGATCTATCAGGCGCGGTTCCTGAAATATCTCCACCATCGCGGCCTGGCCGACACCGAGGATCGCAAGGTCTGGGCCTTCACGGGCGACGGCGAGATGGACGAGCCGGAGTCGCTCGGCGCGCTCTCGTTGGCGGGGCGCGAACGGCTCGACAACCTGATCTTCGTCATCAACTGCAACCTCCAGCGCCTCGACGGGCCGGTGCGCGGCAACGGCAAGATCATCCAGGAGCTCGAGGCCCTCTTCCGCGGTGCCGGCTGGAACGTCATCAAGGTCATCTGGGGCCGCCGCTGGGATCCCCTGATCGCCCAGGACACGAGTGGCATCCTCCTCAAGCGCATGGAGGAGTGCGTCGATGGCGAGTATCAGGACTTCAAATCCAAGAACGGCGCCTACGTTCGCGAGCACTTCTTCGGCAAAGACCCGGCGCTCAAGGCGACGGTCGCCAGCATGTCGGACGAGCAGATCTGGGGCCTCAACCGCGGGGGCCACGATCCCACCAAGGTTTTCGCCGCCTACGCCGCCGCGGTGAAGCACGAGGGGCAGCCCACCGTCATCCTCGCGAAGACAGTCAAAGGCTACGGCATGGGCGAGGCCGGTGAAGGCCAGAACATCACGCATCAGCAGAAAAAGATGGGTGAGGCGGTGCTCAAGGAGTTCCGCGACCGCTTCAGCCTGCCGATCTCGGACGACCAGCTCAAGGAGGTGGCGTTCCTCCGCTTCGCCGATGACAGCCCGGAGATGGAGTATCTCCGCGCCCGTCGCGCCGCCCTCGGTGGAAGCTTGCCCGCGCGCCGGAGGCGGTCCGTGTCCCTCGAAGTCCCGCCGCTCTCGGCGTTCGAAGCACAGCTCAAGGGCACCGAGGGTCGCAAGGTCTCCACGACCATGGCCCTCGTGCGGATCCTCAACATGCTGCTGCGCGACAAGACGATCGGCACACGCATCGTGCCGATCGTCCCGGACGAGTCCCGTACTTTCGGCATGGAGGGTATGTTCCGGCAGTTCGGCATCTTCTCGCAGATCGGTCAGCTCTATCAGCCCGAAGACGCCAAGCAGCTCATGTACTACAAGGAGGACAAGACCGGGCAGATCCTCCAGGAGGGGATCAACGAGCCAGGGGCGATGGCATCGTGGATCGCGGCGGCGACGTCCTACAGCACCAGCGACACGCCGATGATCCCCTTCTACTTGTTCTACTCGATATTCGGCTTCCAGCGCGTCGGCGATCTCGCCTGGGCCGCTGGCGACGTGCGGTCTCGCGGTTTCCTCATCGGCGGCACGGCTGGGCGCACGACGCTCAACGGCGAGGGCCTGCAGCACGAGGACGGCCACAGCCACCTGATCTCGGCCACCATCCCGAACTGCATCTCCTACGACCCGACCTTCTCTTATGAGCTCGCCGTCATCATCCAGGATGGGCTGCGCCGGATGTATGAGAAGCAGGAGGACGTCTACTACTACATCACCGTGATGAACGAGAACTACGAGCACCCGGCGATGCCGGACGGCGTCGAGGACGCCATCATCAAGGGGATGTATCGGTTCAAGCAGGGCCAGGCCGGCAGCAAGGAGGCGCCGCGCGTTCAACTGCTGGGCAGTGGCACGATCTTGCGCGAGGTCATTGCCGCCGCCGATCTGCTGGTCAATGATTTCGGCGTCGTGGCGGATGTCTGGAGTGTCCCGAGCTTCACCGAACTCCGGCGCGAGGCGATCGAGGTCGAGCGGTGGAATACGCTGCACCCGACCGAGACGCCGCGGAAGAGCCACGTCGAGGCCTGCCTCGGCGAGCGGGAGGGCCCAGTGATCGCCGCGACCGACTACATGCGACTGATGGCCGACCAGATCCGCGCCTGGGTGCCGCGCCGCTACCGCGTCCTCGGCACCGACGGCTTCGGCCGCTCCGATTACCGCAGGAAGCTGAGGCACTTCTTCGAGGTGGACCGGCACTGGGTAACTGTCGCTGCCCTGAAGGCACTGGCCGACGAGGGAACGATCCAGGCCTCGGTGGTCGCGGACGCAATCAAGAAGTACGGCCTGGATCCTGAGAAACCCAACCCGGCCAAGGTTTAGTGCTCCTGAACTGACAGATTGTCCCCTTCGGGTCGGTGGAAGTCGGTTTTTGACGCGTGTGATCCGGGAATCAAGCGTCGGTTCAGGAACACTGAGGTCTGCTCGTCCGACGACAACGCAAGATTGCACAACTGCGGCCCCATCGATCGCGGTCGCGCGGCAAAGGGAGGACACGGGTGGCGAACGAAGTCAAGGTGCCGGACATCGGCGATTTCAAAGACGTACCGATTATCGAGATCCACGTGAAGGAGGGCGACGCGATCAACGCGGAGGATCCCTTGGTCACGCTCGAATCGGACAAGGCCACCATGGATGTGCCGGCCCCATCGGGCGGCACGGTGGAACGGCTGCTGGTCAAGGTCGGCGACCGGGTGAGCGCGGGCAGCCCGATTCTTCTCTTCCAGGCTGGCGACGGCGCCATGACGCAGCCGCCGTCCCTGATCACCCAGCAGGAGCCACCACCCACCTCGCAGCCGGTGACGGCCGCACCCGCGCCAGCGAGGGAATCGGCGGTGGCGCCCGCGCCAGCCGCTCCGGTCGACCGCGTGCCGGCGGCGGATTTCGGGCAGGTCCATGCGAGCCCGAGCGTGCGCCGCATCGCCCGCGAACTCACTGTCGATCTCACGAAGATCAAAGGGACCGGCGAGAAAGGCCGGATCACCAAGGAGGATGTCATCGCTTTCCTGAAGGGGCCGAGC
>JAFAHT010000225.1 GCA_019237095.1 Planctomycetaceae bacterium | reverse complement strand
CATGTCAGATCTTACTAAGTAATGCAAGGAAAACAGTGTGAGAATTAGTCACTATTTTGATTGGTGCTCGATTTGGCGACGCAGAACGACCGAATACTCGAGCGCATCTTCTCCATTGTTATATCTCAAACGTAAAATAAATAGCCTAGTGAACATAGAGACTTTATCTCTTAATTCTTTCCTGCGAAAGTCGGGCTAGAGCAGCACGGCGGCTCACCTGAGAGGGCGTGATGACGTCCTGGTGCAAGTCGCTCCGTTGCTGCCAATGGCCCCCAACTGGCGCCGTCTGTTGACCAGCGCCATCAGAGACGAGGAGTGAAAGCCCTCCGCGCGCATGAGCGTACCGGCCGGCCGCTCGGCGACGAGAACTTTCTGGCGCTGCTCGAACAGAATCTGGGCCGGATCTTGAGACGCCAGAATCCCGGCCCCAGGAACGTGCAAGAGAGATGAGTATGCTGCCCCGGAAGCCCTCACCCGGGATGGGCCGACCCGCGGTGGAGTTCGGCGAGGAGTCTTGTTTTTGTTGACCTCCCCCCCAACGCCGCCAACCGGGCCCGCAACAGTCCGTAGTCAGTTCGCCGATCTCGACTTCACAGGGTGGTGATCTGCTCGCCCGCTCTCTCGGCTCTGATCCTCCACTGTCGCGGCTCCTGGTCATGTGGGCAAGGCGGTTCTTGTAGCCTTTGACGGTGGCCTTGAGGTCTTTGTACTTGCTCTTCCACCCATCTCGGCTCATGCGGAAGAAGCAGCTCAAAGCGCCGGGCCGGCTCGTGTAGTCTCCTTGCGAGTTTGAGCCGAAGGCGCGTCCACGGTGGCTTCCATGCCTATCTCCTCTTGCTGATTGGTGGGGACCACTCTCCCATCGCCCGAGCGCAACAAAACCGAAAACATCTCACGAGGCGGTTTGGCCATTTCAAGGCCAACCTTGCAGCGTGCCAGCCTCGCCCTCCCATGTTGTCAATTTGTTAGCGATTCTCATTGCCCCTCCCAGCCCGCACCGTTCAAATCCTGCGGGGCGGGTTTCTCCTGCGGGGCGGGCTTCGAGGGTCGGTAACGTCGTCGAATGGAGTAGAAGAAAACGGGCGTGAGGAAGATGCCGAAGAAAGTGACGCCCAGCATGCCGCAGAACACGGCCAGCCCCAGCGCATGGCGCATTTCCGCGCCGGCACCATAAGCGAACACCAGCGGCAGGACACCGAAGATGAATGCGAACGAGGTCATGAGGATCGGCCGCAGCCTGAGCTGACATGCCTGCAACGTTGCGTCGCGCACGTCCATGCCCTCATCCTGGCGCTGCTTGGCGAACTCCACGATCAGGATCGCATTCTTGCTGGCCAGGCCGACCAACACGACGAATCCGATCTGGGTGAAGATGTTCACCTCCATCCCCGCCAGGTTGAGTCCGGCCAGCGAACAGAAGAGGCACATCGGCACGACCAGGATGACTGCCAGCGGCAGCGACCAGCTCTCGTACTGCGCGGACAGGACCAGGAACACAAATGATACGGCCAGTGCGAAAATGAAGATCGCCGCCTGGCCTGCCTGGTTTTGCATGTACGCGAGTTCCGTCCAGTCGGTGGCCATCGCCCGGGGCAGCTCCTGAGTGGCGATCTCTTGCATGAGCGCGATTGCCTGCCCGGAGCTGGTTCCCGGCGCGGTGTTTCCGGTGATGGCGGTCGCCGAGTACATGTTGTAACGCATCACCATCACCGGCCCGCTGACACTTCGTAGTTCCAGCAGGGTGGCCAGCCGGATCATCTCTCCCCGGTTGTTCCGCACCTTGATCTGCCTGATATCGCGCCCGTGTTCCCGGAAGACCTGGTCGGCCTGGATGTTCACCTGCCAGGTCCGCCCGAATTCGTTGAAGTTGTTCACATAATACGATCCCAGGTAAACCTGGAGGGTATTGAAGACTTCGCTGACCGGCACTCCCAGAGCCATGCACTTGGTGCGGTTGATATCCAGGTAAAGCCAGGGTGTGTTGGCCCGCGAGCTGTTGAAGAGTCCCTGGAGCCCTGGTGTCTTGTTGCCTCGAGCCACGATTTGATCGCTGACGCGCTGCAGGTCTCCCAGGCCGAAATTGCCACGATCCTCGACGATCAGCTTGAAGCCGCCGGTTGCGCCCAGGCCGTCGATCGGCGGGGCCCCGAACGCCGAGACGATCGCCTCGCGGACCTCGCGCCGACAGCGTTCTTGAAGGGACTCCGCGATCGCGTCGGCCGTCAGGTTGGGACCGCGCCGCTGGTCAAACTCCTTCAGCAAGATGTACATCGAGCCCAGATTCGGTGCGTTGGCGCCCAGGATCAGCGACTGGCCGGAAACGCCGACCGTATGCTCGACCCCCGGCGTTTCGCGGGCCATGGTTTCGATGTGGGCCATCACGCTCTCGGTGCGCTCGACCGACGCGGAGTCGGGCAGTTGCACGTTCAGGATCAGGTAGCCCTTATCTTGCTGGGGAATGAAGCCCGTGGGTGTACGGATGAATTGCAAGTAGGTCAGCACCAGCAGGCCGCCGTAAACAATCAAGACCACCAGGCTTATGCGCAAGAGGCTGCCGACCAGGCCTCCGTAGGACACGGTCATCCGGTCGAAGAGGCGGTTAAAGCCCCGGAACAGCCAGCCCAGCACGGCATTCACGGGCCCGATGAGGACCCACCCGGCCAGTCCACCGACCAGGGCACCGGGGGTGAAGGCGGCAAACCAGATGGCCCAGGGCAGCCAGCCGGGAACCGCGCCGGCATCCGCACCGGCCGACATCTGCGGCAGGCCAAGGCGACTGGCCGCCAGGTCTTGTCCCAGCGAGGCGGAGAGGATTCCGCCCAGAACGCCGATGAACCACCAGGGTAAGGCTTCTCGCTTGAGCTCGTGCCCATGCTCCCCCTCTTCGGTCTTGAAGATCAGTACGGCCCGGGACGGAGTCATAGTCAGGGCGTTGACCGCCGAGATGATCGTCGAGACCGCGATGGTCACCGCGAACTGGCGAAAGAACTGACCGCTGATCCCGCCGAGAAAGCAGCAGGGCACGAATACCGAGCTGAGCACGAGGGTGATGGCCAGAATCGGGCCGGTAATTTCACCCATGGCCTTGATCGTGGCGGTGCGGGCGTCCAGTCCCGTGGCGATCAGCCGCTCGATGTTCTCCAGCACCACGATGGCGTCATCGACCACGATGCCGATCGCCAGCACCAGGCCGAACAGCGTCAGGTTGTTCAGGCTGAAGCCCATTGCCGCCATGATCGCGAAGGTGCCGATCAAAGACACCGGCACGTCGATCATCGGCAGGATCATCGCTTTCCAGTCCTGCAAGAACACGAGCACGACGATCCCGACCAGGATCGTCGCGTCGCGCAGCGTATTGAAGACCTCGTTCACCGACTCGCGGATGAAGGGCGTCGTATCGTAGACAATCCGGTATTCGAGCCCGTCGGGAAAACGCGTCCTCAGCTCCCGCATCTTGGCGTACACACCGGCGGCGGTGTTCAGTGCATTCGAGCCCGGCAACTGATAGATCGACACCGCGACCGAAGGTTTACCGTCCAGGGTGCAGGACTGGTCGTACTGTCGCGACCCCAGCTCGACGCGAGCGACGTCACGCAGGCGAACGATTCCGACGGCCTGCGGCTGGGGCCCCGTCGGGCTGGTCGTGGAAAGCTGCGAGCCCTGGCTTGACTGGCCGCTGGTGCCACCCGCGGGATTCTGGCTGGGCGAGTAATCGCTGCCGGCCTTGAGAATGATGTCGGCAAACTGCTCCGGCTCGGTGAGCCGGCCCAGCGTGTTGATGGTTAGTTGCAGTTGCTGGCCCTTGGGAACGGGCTGCTGGCCGATCATCCCCGCCGCGACCTGCAGGTTTTGCTGGCTGATCGCATTGACCACGTCCATGGCGCTCAAGTTCTTCGCCGCCAGCTTTTCGGGATCAAGCCAGGCCCGCAGGCTGTAGTCGCGCTGGCCCAGGTAAGTGATGCCGGCGACGCCGTCCAGGCGCCCCAGCTCGTCCTTGATGTAGATCGTTGCATAATTGCTCAAGAAATTACTGTCGTACCGTCCGTCCGGCGACACCAGGTTCACGATCATCATCGTGTTGGGTGACATCTTCTTGACG
>JAFAHT010000270.1 GCA_019237095.1 Planctomycetaceae bacterium | reverse complement strand
GCAGTGTCGCTTGGTAGTCGCTGCTGGTGATCTGGACCGTGCCTTGATAGCCAGTGACAGGGTTTCCGTTGGAGTCCTCGGGGATGATTGTCACCGTGCCGGCCGTGCCGGAGGTTGAGGTCGTCGGGTAGCCGATGACGGCAAATTTGGCCACGGTGGACAGCAGCAGCCGGTCCTCCAGTAGCTCCACGATGGCGTGGGACTGGGTGTGGGCGAGCCGGGAGAGTGAGGCGCGGGTGCGATCGCGGCGTTGCTTGCGGGAGCGATCGTTATTCCGGGAGTGATTGCGGTCACGCAGCATTGAGAACAGAGACATCGGACGACCTCCTGACAAGGGGGTAACGGGTCGGCGCATCCCGATGGCATGGTGATCTTGAGGGATGCCCGATTCGCCATAACCGGAGCGGGGACCGGACGGCCCGACAGGGTCCTCATGGAGACCCAAACCCCATCGGGTGGGAGGTTTGTTCGGTGGGGATGCGATCGGCGCCCACGCGGCGTGTCTGCTGGCGATCGACCGGCGTCACGGATGACGACCACGCCTCGTACGCCGAGGCCGGGGACGTCGCCAGGAAGAGATCGGCCGCGATGATGGTCGGTGCGGCATCCTCAGGTGCATCGTCGATCATTGCTCTCGGGGCCCGTCGACAGTCATCGTTCAGGCGGGCTCAACCCGAGAGATCACCTGCGAATCAGCAAATCCACTGACTTGTTAGGAGTTGCCTCCCTTCGAGGGACTCACAGGCCAGGTTAAACCTGGTGCGCTTGCTGCCCTGTTGCTGCGATTGACGCCGAGGCCGGGATTCGAAGAGGCTACCAGGAACCGTGGCGAATCCTAGCCGCCGAGTCATGGGGGAACGGGGAACGATCAGGGCGGCTAGCTGAGGGCTATCCGTAAGGGATTTCTCTTGATATCAAGGAGTTACGCTCGACGCTTAATATGACCAGATGCGGTAGCCCGCCGGAATTCCAGGGGCAACCCAACGCATTTTGTGGTCATTTATGCGGTGTAACCCTTCGTGTCTTCTCCTCCCGGATCGCCTCAAACGGCCGCCGCACCATCCGCGGGCCGGCGTGTCACCAGGGACCAAGCAGAGTTGGTCAGGAGGAAGCGACCCACTGCCTTCGAGCGCGGCATCCATCTCCGCCTAACTCTGCTCTGTCGCCGAGGCAGGGAGGTTGAGAAAAAACCCCGACTCGTGCAAGAGTTCGTCACGAATGGGCCAACACGTTCCGTCTAACTGCAAGCTAAGACACAATTCTTGCGATGTCAACTGGACGACCACCGGATGGAAGCCGGTGGGTTCGAGAGTCGGCTGAAAGCCCGACCGTTTTGATCTCTGATGCCGAGCCATCATCCTGACCCGACCGCCGTCGGTTCGTTGCGTAGGCGCCCCGGGTCTCGGGTCTCGATGCCCGAGGCCGAACGCCTACAGCGTGTTGCTCGCTCCCTCCGACGTCCTGGAAGTGATCGCCTGGAAGGCGAGGGTAGCGAGGGTGGCTCATGTGCCCGGATTGGTGAAATCCTGTAGGGTCCGCTGTGCGGACCATCCTCATGCGGCTTGCAAGGCCTCGATTTCCATCATCTTCCGTCAAGGTCCGCACAGCGGACTCTACAAGAAGCGGTGTTCCACCACCAATCTGGGCACATGAGCCGCGAGTGTATTGAGATCCCAGGAAGAGACAACAAACAGGTAAGTCCTTCTCAAATGTCAAATTTGAGATCCGGACAGGGTGCCTGGTGTCCCCGGCGGCTTCCCCGCCTTCGAGCTGATCCCCAGTGTCGCGAGGATCTCGAGCACCCGCCCCCGGTCGATCGGCTGCCGCTTCAGCCGCAGGCCCAGCGCCACGCTCTCGGCGACCGGCAGCGCGGCCAGCGGGCTAGCGTTGGGCTTGGGCGGGTCGTCGACACGGCTGATGCCCTCGGTGGGGTCGGGGCGGTATCCGCCGGGTCCTGGCACGGAGATGCTCCCGGAAGGAGGGTCCTACCAGGAGATACGTCGGATGATGGCAGAGTCTTCACAGGTCCGGCCCGAATTCCTTGCGAAAGACTCCTTCTTCATGACATAAACGTGGTGATTTAACAACCTTTTCCGCGTTCCTTCCCGCCAGGAGCTAAGGTCGATGATAGGGATCACGATGGTTTCAGCGGGATTATCCAGGAACGAGAGTTATGAGGGTTGCACGGAAATCGCGTCGTGCTCGGTTTGAATTGGAGTCGTTGGACAGTCGGTGCCTGCTTTCTCCTGTGGTGGAGCCGCAACCCTTTCAACCGACAGCCATTTCCCTGACACTGAATGCCCGAACTGTACCCCCCGACCCCTACCCGGTCAATCACCCTCAAGCCGCGAACAACTCTTACTACGGGCTCTACCCGGGCACCTTGTATGGCCCATCCGGCAAGCCGCTCTACACCGACGTCCACCAGGGCGCGATCGGCGACTGCTGGCTCATGGCAAGTCTCGCCGACGCGGCCGCTCGTGACCCGCAGCTCATCGCCCAGATGTTCACCCCGCTCGGGGCCTACATCGAAGGTGGTGTCCAAGTCCAGCTTTGGCGCGTTGAATTCAACAACAACCCCAGGGACACCGTCATCGTGGACAACGAATTCCCAACATACCAGACCGGCCCAGCGGCTAACCATCCTATCTACGACCAGATCTACGTAAGTGTCCTCTGGGTCGCCTTGGCCGAGAAAGCCTACGTCGAAGCCGCCGGAATGGGCTACGTCCAGGCCAACAACCAGGGCCTCGTCGGCGACACCTACTCCGCAGTCGATGGCGGTCAACCGGCGTGGGCCTTGGAGGCTATCACTGGAAAGCATGCTTACTGCTACACCACCAATACGAGCGCCATCACTTCGGTCACAAGTGCGGGCAATAATGCCGCCGACCTCGTCGTGCTCGCCACTGGCGCAAAGACGACGAGCACCTCTCTCGTCCCCGATCACTGCTATGCGGTGATCAATGACACCGGGCCAAGCCAATACCCCTTCACTGTCTACAACCCGTGGGGTGAAGGAGCTTACACCACATGGACGAACCCGAGCGACAAGAGGGCCTACACGGTCTTTGGTGCGACATTCTACTGCAACACCGCATTCGTCGCCCAAAACTTTGGTTGGTACATTTGCTCCTGATACGGCTGGTGCCGTCTCAGGAGTCGGAGGCTCCGGTCGATGTCCTGGACGAACCCGACCCTCTGGGCCAGCAGGTGGATGGCCCCGATGCAGCCGAGTGCAATCCCCCGGGCCCTCTCATACGCATTCCCGATCTTTTGTGCACTCTGTTCGGATCTCAAATTCGAGATTTCAGATTTCCAATCAGCAGACCGAGCGCACGAAAGTCCTGGAATCCGTGTGAGAGATCCGTGGGATGTGGGAAGCCCGTCCTCCTCCCTTCGGGGTAGGCCCACGGCGGCGGGGTGTGGGGATCAGGGGCCGAAGTTCTCCCAGATCATCAGCCCGAGCTCACCCAGCAGGATGAGGACGATGATCACCTCGAGGAACGCCTCCCAGGCGAAGTTCTTGTACTCGAAGAGCTTCTCGGTGA
>JAFAHT010000404.1 GCA_019237095.1 Planctomycetaceae bacterium | reverse complement strand
AGGACCACGAGAAGAGTACACTATCCTCGGAGTCATTCATCAAGCTGGCCATGATCCAGTTGATGGTCCATCGCCTGGAGCCCTCCGAGACGGAACCCGAATTCCGCTACCGTAGTGTTGCGTAATACCACTTATGGGACAGACTCTCAGTTGTTGTGGAGTTTTTCGTGGAAACTACTGGTTAATAGTATCGCTGGATTATTGAATAGTACTGGATATAGATTGCCAGGTGGACGGTTATTCTATAGCTCCTACATATATAATCTCATCGGTCGTGGTCATGTCTATACAGGGGTCCCGGCCTTCTTCAAATTGACTCGGGGTAAGTTCCATAGTGGAACGGCCCTGGGCCCCAGGATCGTGAAGAATCTCAAGGGGAAGGGGTGCCAGAAGAATTCTATCGAGGATTGGCTCGTTAGTGAAGAATCCTTATTCGAGCCCATCATAAGTGCTGAGACCTTCAAGAAGGCTTATGATCTACAGTCCAGTAAACGGCGGGGTAGAGTACGCCAGAATCCAAAAGCGGTATATGCTGGCTTCATCATTTGTGAAAATTGCGGGGTACCAATGACCGCTGATGGAGTCACCTATCGCTGCACGACCTATCTGAATAAGGGTGGTCCAAGGTCTGGGTGCACACGCAATAAGGTCAAGGAGAGTGTGATCGATAAGTATGTTGACTCCTGGCTAGAGGAGACTGGCCAGACTCTGGCTTGGACCGGTGAGGCGACCCCCGTTACCAGTCTCTACAAGACCAGGGATATCAATGACCGCATGCGGTCATTGATGGTCATTATTGAACATTACCTGGCTGACAAGTTGAGCCAGGCATTCTCATACGAGGACCTCAGTGATGGTGGCCGATCGTTCGAGATAGAGACAATTGATGGTGTTCATGAGTTCACACTGCCAGGCTATGATGGGGATCCTAGTTTCCTGCAGAACCTGTTGGGGACTGTGGAAGCCAGCGAGAATGCGAGCATGAGATCTAGTATAGTGAAATTGGAAGCCCGCAAGGCTCATCTCTTGAGTATCTTCCCCGAGGCACAGAACAAGTCTTTGCGCGAGACTCTCGTGCGCGAACTCAACACTCTTGACTCGCAGATCGAACTGGCACAGGGGGGGGTAACTGATTATGCGAAGCAGCATAAAGAACTTATCGTGCAACTACACGAGATGTGGCGTGCTAGTAAGCGTGCCAGGACTATAGAGGCCCCCCAGGCCAGGCGGAAGGCTCTACGGGAACTGATAATGGAGATCAGATGTAAGTTTGTACAGAAAATAGTGAAGAAGTGTCCTCGTTCGAAGCTAGAGGGCCTTACTATAATCCCGGAGCTAAGTGCTAGTCAGGAGGATGTACGAAGCACGGGGGCGGGTTGGTGATCCTCTTCACGCAACCTCAAGCCGATCGGCAAGGCGTCGCCCAGGGCGATGCTTTCCTGGGCGGCTTCCAGCTCGTGGTACTCGCGGACGGAGCGGAGGACAGTCTCGTCGGCGCCTAGTTGTTCGAGGCGGGCCAGCACCTGCTCGCGCAGCGAGTCGGGCAGGTCGCGCGCGCGGTCGCCCGAGTAGCGCGCGAGCTGAGACAGGACGAAGATCGCGTCGCTGGTCTCGCGGCCGGGCGCGTATTGCCGGGTGAGCAGGAAGTCGATCCACTGCTCGACGGCCTCACGGCGGACCACGGTGTTGGCAAGTCCATACAGTGGCACGCGGGCCCCGAGGCGTCCCAGGCACCAGAGCAGGTAACTGGGCGCGGTTGGTCGGGACAGCTCCTTGATGAGAGGCCCCCCCAGTCCCTCCTTGACCTCGGGAGCCAGTCGCTCCAGGCTGGCGGCGCAGCGCCACATTTCCGCAAGCTCGTGCGGTTCGGGCTTGGGCCGGCCAGCTTTCTTGGAGGGACTGGTGCCTTTCGCCGGCATGACAAACGGAGCGATCCGGCGGTAGATCTCGTCGTGATGCTGGCGGCTCAGGCCGGCCGCGACGCGCCGCCAGAGGATCCACCATTCGGCCCAGCACTGCACGTCCTTCGTGTGCTTGACGCCCTGGTGAAACACGGGCCAGAGGGCCTTGAGCCGGATCTCGTCGAGCGGGTAACCACGGCCGGGCCGCAGCGAGAAGCCGGCGAGGTTGAACCAGCGCGATTCATGCTGGGGGCTCTTCAGCCGCTGATCGGCCAGATCGCGCAGCGGCTCCCACCAGGCACGAAGCGCCGAGGGCGGCCACTGATCGCGAGGGACGTCGATCAGCTCTTCGAGCCGCTTGATCAGACGGGCGGGCCCGGTCTCGGAGCCGGCTGCCGAGGGCGAGGCTCCGAAGGCGTCGCGGATCGCGGCGATGGCCGCGTCGAGCTCGGACTGCTCGATGATCACCCGGTCGTTCTCCGCACCGGCGACCACGGACCGCGCCTGGGGCTGGCCCGCTGGGCTGCGAAGCTGGATCTGCAGCCGCCAGCGGCGGGCGTCGGTTCGCGACTGGCACCAGAGCTCGATGGTGCCGACCTCCGTGACCCGCGCGGCCAGGCTGACGGGAACGCGCTCGGCCTTCGCCTTGCGGCCGACGCGCATCAGGCTTTGCAAGGGCGGCAGCTCGCGGATCGAGTCGGGGTCGGCGACCACCAGGTCCCCGGGCCGATCGTTGGGCCGGACCGAGCTGCTGGCCAGAGGAAAGACGACCGGCTGGCCCATCAAAAGGTCGAAGTCATGGCCGTCGATCGTGGTTTCATCGCCCTCCTGGGCGTCGCGCGGCACAACGCACATCCACGGTCTGGCCGCCTGCCGGGTCTCGAGCCCGACATAGAACGAGCGCGCCGTTCCGCCGCCGATACGAATCCCGCCGCCCCGGCGAACGACTCCGTAATACGCCGCTCCCTGGGCCACGGCCAGGTCGAGCGAGATGTTGGTGAGGACGCGTGGCGAATAGGCCGGTCCGGGGTCATCGCGGAACCACGAGGCCACGACCTCGACGATCCGATTGCGCACGCTATCCGGCGTCAGAGCCCCGCCGTTGAAGAGGATCGCGTCGGGCCGGGCGGGGCGGTCCTGGCCCTGGTGACCGCCCTGGCCGACCGCCTCGGCCCGATGCCGCCGCAGAAAGGCGCTCAAGTGCTTGGGCACGGCCGGATCGGCCACGAATGGCAGGCCAAACTCTTGCAGTCCCAGCTTCGACCCGCGCTGGGGCTCCTCGTCGCGGTTGGTTCTGGGAAAGAAACCATCGAGCGCAATCGCTTGCACGTCTGGCCGCGTCAACTCCGACTGGATGCTGCCGCCGATGATCCGCGAGCCGCGTCCGGCGATGGTCACCGGCCACCGCTCCAGCAGCGGCTGTTGCTCGATGAGCAGCTTCTCCTTGGCGGTCCGGCAGGCAAACCGCAAGGCGCTCCACTGCTCGGTGTCGAGCCGAACGCCGCCCAGCTTCTTCTCGACCTGATGCGCCAGGGCAAGGTCGATGTTGTCGCCGCCGAGCATGAGGTGGTCGCCCACGGCGACGCGGCGGAATCCCGGCCCGCTCAGAGCCTCGACCACGGTGATCAGACTGAAGTCGGTCGTGCCGCCACCGATGTCGCAGACCAGGATCAGCTCGCCGGCACGCACCTCGCGCTGCCAGCGGTCCTGGTGCGAGACGATCCAGCAATAAAACGCCGCTTGCGGCTCTTCGAGCAGCGTGATCGAGGCCAGATCGGCCTTCTTGGCGGCCTCGAGTGTCAGCTCCCGAGCCGCTTCGTCGAACGAAGCAGGCACGGTCAGTACAACCTCTTGCTGTTCCAGCCGCCGCGCCGGGTCATCCTTGGCGAACCTGTCGTTCCAGGCGTCGCGGATGTGCCGCAGGTAGGCCGCCGAGGCCTCGACGGGCGAGACTCGCTTGATCTCCGGCAGCGCGCCCCACGGCAGGATGTCGGCCTCCCGGTCCACGCCGGGATGACAGAGCCAGCTTTTGGCGCTGCTGACCAGGCGGCTGGGAACACGGGCCCCTTGGAGTCTAGCGAACTCGCCAACGATCCGGTCGCCGCCGTCGCTCCAGGGCAACCTCGCCGCTCCGGGTGGAAGCTCTGGCCCGCCTGTGAGATAGAGGAACGAGGGGAGCATGCTCCGGGGGGCCGACTCGCCCGGCGCGACAAGCTGCGGAACGTCGAACATCCGGATGTCGGCCGCTGGCCGGTCGCGGCCTCTCGTGTCCACATACGCCACTGCGCAGTTGGTCGTGCCCAGATCGATGCCGACAATGTATCGTGACCGGGTCATCCTGCGCTCGCCTCGAATTCCGCCTGGCGTTTACCAAAGACTATCATAAGGGCCAGAACCCATTCCGTAAAACCGACATGGCGAACTCGCGCAGTCACGCAGAGAATGGCGCACATGGGCATTCTCCCGCAGTCTACGGACGCCTCCGTCGCCGAAAGCTTCAGACGCGACCGGGACGGGAGCGGCTCAAGGTTCGGGCCATGAGCGTCGCCTGGGTCCCGTTGCGCTCTTCCTCCGTCGCATCCGGAGCGGGTCTGCGCTGGACGTAAGTCCCGTCCGGTTTCATGTCCCAGGCTTGACGTTGATCGTGGAGACTGACCTCGAGGATCTCCCAGAGTCGTTCCTTCAAGGCACGAGGCTCGACGGGAGCGATGGCCTCGACCCGGTCTGAGAGGTTGCGGTGCATCCAGTCGGCCGAACCGATGAAAAACTCGCCGTCGAGCGGGTCTTCCGCACCGTTGGCGAAGTGGAAGATCCGCGCGTGCTCGAGGAACCGTCCGATGATCGAGATGATCCGGATATTCTCGGTGTGTTCCGGGACTCCAGGGCGGAGGCAGCAGAAGCCGCGGACGATCAGGTCAATGGGCACTCCCGCGCGTGAAGCCGCGCAGAGGGCATCGCAGATCGCAGGATCCTCGAGCTGGTTCATCTTGGCGACGATCCGCGCGGGGCGCCCGGCCTGGTGATGCGCGATCTCCCGCTCAATCATTTCGAGGAATCGCGTCCGCATGGTCATGGGTGAGATCAGCAGCGTCTGGTAGTTGCGCTTGAGTGAGTAGCCAGTCAGATAATTGAACAGGTCAACGAGATCTCCGGTCAGGACCGGATTGCACGTGA
>JAFAHT010000220.1 GCA_019237095.1 Planctomycetaceae bacterium | reverse complement strand
GGTGCACAAGCCCCTCACGAAATTGCCTGTTTTTCCAGGGTCTTCTGATGTCGCTACGTTTGCAGCGATACCCCTGTTCACAAAAACGATGCACCGAATCGCCAAAACCCCCTATTTTCATGCAGAAAAAATGCTTAACGGCGTTGCCCCTCGGCCGCTCGTTTTGGACATGCTCGGTGAGTCTCGAGCGGCAGGCCGGGCCAATACCATGGGGACCCTGGACACAGCGAAGGCGGCCTGATGAGCGACCAGGCGTTGGCGCCCCGGTCTCTACCTTGGCGTCAGTTTCGGCAACGTCCCAAACGGGGCTCTAATCCGACCCCGGTGTCACCGGCCGCGAGTACTCGAATGACCTTGTCGTCTCCCGCGACAGCGAGCTGACCCGCATCGTTGCGGAAGCAGAGCGCCGTGATGGAAGCAGGAAGCGGGCCGACCTTCCTGATCTCCTTGCCATCGTCCACCGAGCAGATCCGGACAACTTTGTTCGCCAGCCCGATCGCGGCCTGGCTGCCGCTGCCACAAAGGGCCAGCGCGATCACGGGCTGGCCGTTGCCGGCAATCTCCTTGACGAGCTTGCCCTCCGCGAGTGTCCAGACTCGTACGATCTTATCGGCACCGGCCGACGCGGCGCGGTTCCCCTCATGACTGACCACGAACACCCGAGCGGCACCTTTGAAATCGATGCGCTTGGGCTTGGCTACGGGTAGCTGCCAGAGCCGGGCGATCCCGTCGGAACCGGCCGAGACGAGCATTGGCATTCCCGGGACGTACGCCAGTCCCAGAACGGCATCGGCTGGGGTTTCGATCAGGCCGTCGGGCGTGAAATCCCCCTTCCAGAGCCGGATGGTGTGGGACCTGTCGCCGGCGGCGAGCTGTGCGCCGTCCTGCCGCCGGGCCACACTCGAAACCTCGCTGGCGAAGCCTTCCAGTTCCTTGATGGACGCGCTCTTGGCCAGATCCCAGATCCGCACGGACCTTCCCGCGGCCACGGCGGCCTCTTTTCCATCGGGCTTGACGGCGAGGGCCGCCACAACCGCCGCCTGTCCCGTCAGGGTCTTGGCGGGTCCACCGCCGGGGATGTCCCAGACCGTGGCGGAGTTGTCCAGGCTTGTCGAGGCGAGCTGTCGGCCGTCGGGAGAGAAGGCCACGGCCAGAACCAGCTTGGAATGCCCCTCGAGGCTCTTGATCTCCTTCCGGGTGGCCGTCTCGTAGAGCCGGACCGTGTTGTCGAAACCCGCCGTCGCGATGGTCTTTCCATCGGGGCTCCAGGCCACGGCGTAGACCGGGTCGGTATGACCACTCAGCGTTCCCAGAAGCGTGGCTTGCTGCTGGGCAAACGTGACGCCCGCCAGCACCGTCGCCAACAGAACGGGTGCCAGCAGTCGAATGAACCTCAGAACGGTGCGCATCATCGAGGACCTCTCGCAAGCAGCCAGTCAACCGGTTCGTGCCGGCACGAGCAGCCGCCTGTCCCTGGATCGCGTGGCGCTGGCTCGACGAATGGACGGTGCAATCTAGTTCTGGACCGACGCCAGACGACGTTCGACAAATGCTCAACATAGATCGACCGGTTCCTGGTTGCAACCGGCCAGTGGGCTTTCGATCCGTCCCAGGCCTGGCTCATCGAAGCTGTTCGCGTCCGTCGTCCGCTTCGATGTTCTCGGTGATCTCCCGGATGACGCGGCAGGGATTGCCGGCGGCGAACACGCCCTCGGGCTGGTCGCGGGTCACGACGCTGCCGGCGCCGATGACCGTGCGCGAGCCGATTCGCACACCCGGGCAGATGATCGCCCCGCCACCGACCCAGACGTCCGAGCCGATCTGAACGGGTTTGCCGTACTCGACATTGCGTCGCAGTTCCGCGTTCATCGGGTGCAGGGCCGTATAGATTTGCACGGCAGGTCCGAACATGGTGAAACTGCCGATCCGCACTTCGCAGACGTCGAGCACGATGCAGTTGTAGTTGAAGTAGACCGACTCCCCGAGGCGGATGTTGAACCCATAATCGCAGAGGAACGGCGGCTCGATGCGGACGGTCTGTCTCCCCTCGGCAAAGAGGTTGCGCGTCATCCGCCCGCGTTCTTCGAGTTCTTCGGGCCTCGTTGCATTGAATGCCCGGCAGAGTCGTCGGGCGTTGCGATACGCAGCCACCAGCTCCGGGTCTGACGCGTTGTAAAGTTCCCCGGCCACCATCTTCTCTCGTTCACTTCGCACCTGAGTCGGTCCGCCCGATGATCGATCGATTAAGTGATTGAACTGGATCGAGCCGGAAGCTATGATAGGTTATCCAGGGACGAATTGACAAAGGTCTAGGATTCATTAGAATTCTGAACCTGTTCGTTTCAGGGGGGATTAGCTCAGTTGGGAGAGCGCTTGCATGGCATGCAAGAGGTCAGGGGTTCAAGTCCCCTATCCTCCACTCTTAAATCCTTACAGGACAAGGATTTACGACAGCTAAGAATTGTACCAATCCTGTACCAAACAGGCTGTACCAATCGTTGTACCAAATCGGTAGGCTCGGCACGAAGAATACCCGCCGGTAATGAGCCGGAGGTTTGCGGGTCATGACCCGCAACGTCGCTCCCTTTGACCTGATCCTCAAGAGATCGGGATAGAAGCGCCCTTAGCCGGGGCTCCGGGTCACATATAAGCTCTGGCCGGAAACGCTGGAACTGCTTCGCACGTTCGGCTCGACGGAGGGTGACCACCTACTGTCATCGGAAG
>JAFAHT010000355.1 GCA_019237095.1 Planctomycetaceae bacterium | reverse complement strand
CGAGACCTGGGATGCCGCCCTGTTGCAGACCCACCTGACGGACCAGCTTTCCGGTGTTGGCTCCGCATTTGTTTCCTCTTCCGCGAGCACGTCCACGAGCGATGCGTCCGCCCTGTCCTCGGGGCTGGCTCAGCTCAACAAGTACCTCAGCAGGGCCTGGTATCGCGCCGCCATCCCCGTGCAGATGCACGAAGATTGCTCCCAGGCGGTCTACACCACGATGCTCCAGCAACTTGGACGTGACCAGTTCGACGCCCTGATCAGCGACGTGGGCCACGCCGGCATCAAAGACGTATTCAGCCGCGAGACCAATGAGGGGCTCGACTTCTTTCGCGCCGTGGACATGATCAAGAAGCGAGCTCTCCGTGAGCGAGTGTACCAGTCGCTCGACGCCGTGGATGTTCCGGCCTCATCCGGCAACGCGGAGACGAAAGCCTGGAGCGATGCCCTGCGAGAGGCCATCGATTACTCGTTGAGCCCCCGCGAGGCCAGCCTTATCAACGAGACCTTGATGGGCAGGACCCCGGCCGAAATTGCGCATCACTGGGGCGTCGCGCCCAAGACCGTCAGCAACGAGAAGGCACGCGTTCTTCAGAAGCTGCGTGAAGTGCTGCTGGCGCAGACTCCAAACTGAGCCCCCCAGGTCCGCAATCCAGGGCCCATCATCACGTTCCGAGCCTTCGGGCTGACTTGCTCTGGTCTCCAGCCTTGCGGTAGCTTTACATGAGACGCGCTGAGAGACTTCGGCAGCGGCGTCGCTGGTCTCTTGACCCCTGGCGGGAGCAAGCCGATTCATGGTCTTCCCAGGTTCCCGGCCGGCCGTCTGGACGATGGCTCTCGCCCTGTGCTTGTGCTTGGCCGGTCTGAACGTGCGGGGCGCTCAAGACAAGCCGGCCCCGGAATCCGCACCCAACTCTTCGGTGGCTCGGTCGGCCAAGAACACCGAAACACCCAAACCGTCTCCGGCTTCGGCTTCGGGGAGTCCTGCCGCCAGGAGCGGCAAGGCGGACGGAAAGACCGGATCGTCTCCGCAAACGGATGCCCCAGCGCCTCCCCAGGTGATGTCGAAAGCCGCGGCCGATGCCAAGCGGCCGCGAAGCCCGTTCCTGATGCCGCCTGCCGGCTCGAGTGGCGCTGGCGACGACCGTTACAATCTCGCGGGTACGGACTGGAGCGAGATCCCGACCTGGCGGCAAACCTCGTTCTTCGGGCTCCGCGCCCGGGGCCAGTTCTTCGTCTTCGTCGTCGACCAGTCGAGAAGCATGATCGATGACGACCGCCTGACCCGGGCCAAGATCGAGCTCCTGCGCAGCGTCTTCGCCCTTCAGCCGCCGCAACGATTCGAGGTCATCTTCTACAACGAAGAGGCCACGCCGATGCCGGGAGGGCCCCTGCCACGTCCGGCCGACTTGAAGACCAAGAACCAGCTCACGTCCTGGCTTCGCCTGATCGGCCCCGATGGCGGCACCGACCCGCGGCCCGCGATGGCCCAGGCCATTGCTCTCCAGCCCGATGCCGTGTTCTTACTGTCCGATGGCGAGTTCCCCGAGGGAACCGTCGAGCGCGTCGCCAAGCTGAACCCTCGGAAGGTTCCCATCCACTGCGTCGACATGACCGGCGGCCAAGCCGGCAACCACCTCCTGCGCATCGCCCGCGACAGCGGCGGCCAGTACGCCTCACGCCCGGGCACCCTTCAAGCCGCGCCGTGAGAACGGCCCCGCCCCATACATCGCTCTCGTTTCGGACGAATCGGGCGTCAGGACGCGCTGGCGACGGAAAACTCGTAGACCGGGGCCGAGACCGTACGCTCTGGGGGACTTTGACCCCAGATGATGGCCTGAATTCGTTCGACGGTCTCCGGGGAATAAAGCCTCTCGCCGGTAGTCAGCGATACGCGCGCAGGAACGCGTTCAACGATGATCACGCGCCCGTCGACTTCGGTGATATAAGTCACTTCCTGCTCGGAGAATTCTTCGCGTGGAAAGACGGCTGACATTCAGGACCTCCTGAGCCGGTTCCCCTGCCGCAAGGCTGGGTCAGGCTCGTAGAGGTCAGGAACCGAGTCATCGGATCCTGACCGCTTTCTCCTCAGCTTTCTACCTTCGCGGCCGTCTTCCGCGCCTGCATCCGCTGCAGGGCCGCGATGACCAGGTCCGCGGTTTCGTCCACGCTGAATCGCGAACGATTCAGAATCAGATCGTAATTCAGTGGATCGGCCCGGTCCTTGTGGAAATAGTCCTTGATGAACTCTTGCCGAACCCGGTCCCTGGTGTCCACGAAGTGGGCGGCCTCCACTGGGCTGAGCTTGCGTTCCCGGGCGACGAACGCAATTCGATCGTCACGGGAGGCCACGATCCGGACACGCAAGGTCGTTTCGGGCGGGAGAACGAACGTCGAGCCCCGGCCGACGATCAGACATTCCCCACGCGCGCCCAGCACCTGGAGGATGTGGACCAGGTGACGGAAGTAGGTCACCTCGGAGACACTCGCCGCGGCGGAAAAAGCTTTGATGGTGTCCACCAGGAAGCTTCCGCGTAGGCCTTGGTCGTAATCCTCCAGGAACGAGATGTCGACATTCAGTTCCTTGGCCAGGCTTTCCAGCAGTTCCTGGTCGTACACCGGCCAGCTCAAACGTCTTCCTACCTCGCGCGCCACGGTGATGCCGCCGGCGCCGGCCTCGCGACTGAACGTGATGGCGAATGCGCTTCCCCTCGGCGCTTCGGGTTGCTCGGCGTGAGGCCGGTCGCCGGCATGGGCGAAGGGATGCGGATGCTTGCTCAGCCGGGTCATGGCCTCGGCAAAGTGCTCGGCTGCGGTCTTCTGGTACATGGTATCCTCCCTTATGCTACATGGCCCCGACCCGCGGCCTCGATCTTGCCGCTTCCTCGACAAACGCTTTCATCTTTGGCAAGCTTGCCAACACGGGTCGAGCCGGCCGGGACGTGCTCATTTTCGTAGAGGCCACAGCGATGCGAATGCTGAAGATGTCTGCAAGAGCGTGACCTAAGAAGCTGAGTCATCCGGCCTGGGTCTCAAGTTTGGCTCGAAGCCGCCAAATGTTGACGGATTGCGGGCAGGAGCTTGTCAGGGACGGTGATCACCGTCTGTCCCTTCTGTTCTACCACCACGGTTTCATCTTCGGCAACCTGTTCGTCTTCGGAAAGTTCATCGTAATAGACAATCAAACGCTCGACGCGTTCTTGGTCCTGACCTGGTGGGAATCGGGATTACAACGGGCTGCCCGGACCGATCACTGCGCTGCCGAGACCGACCCCATCGGGCTGCCGCGGATCGTCATGCCCTCAGGCAGTGGGCGACCGGCGACACTGAAGTTGGCGGCCACCAGCTCGGCGCGAAGACGGCGGTAGAGACTGAAGCTGTCGGGGTAGACCCAGAACGTGACGACTGAACGGCCAGGGCTAAGCCGGTGGACGGCACGGGCGTATTCGGAGATCGGGTTGCGCGTGGCCTCGTAGGTTTCGCCCCGCTGTTCCGACTCGGGGACAATTTCCCAACCTTTGAGGTCGAAGCGGATGCTCTGCCGCTGGATGAGCTCGTCGATTCCGGCATTCGCGCGACCCAGTATGTAGCTCAGGGAAAACGATCCAATCGGACCGACCTGCGAGTTGATAAGGCCAGTGCGGTCGGACATGCGAATGCGGACCTGGGCATCGGCCTTGGCCAGTTCGAGCAGGCCGTCGAGGTTGATGAAGCTGACACGGTTGCGGTGGAGCTCGAAATGGAACTCGTCGCTCGCTGTGGGGCGGGCCACGGGGCTCTTGGTCAGGATCGAGGTGGCCTTGGGCCGGGGCACGGTCCGTAGCGCCGCGATTTCAGCTTTCAGCTTGTCGAGATCGGCACGCAGGAACCCTCCCCGCGCGGCCACGCGGTTGATCTGTGCTGAGGGATCGCGAATCCGGAACGCGAGATTCCGCGCCATGGCGGCATCGAGCGCGGCCTGGTTGGCCGCGGCCTCGAGCCGCCCGGCCGCGTCCGCCGCGCGGGCCTCGGCCCTGGCCCGATCGCGACTGGCCTCGTCGACTGCCGCTTCCGCCCGGGCCACCGCGGCACGGTCGAGCTTGGGCACCGGAGGTGGTGGTGGCGATTGGGTGTGATCGACCTCTGTCCGCGGCGCGGGGGCCTGTGCCGCCGTCTGGACCACAACCTGAGCGACAGGATCGGCCTTCGCGCTGGCCGGCGGCAACTGCGGCGGACGACTCCGCGGCTTGTTCCGAAGCTGGACGGACGCAGTCATTGCCGCAACCAGCAGCAGCACGCTGGCCAGTTGCGCCACGGGGCGAATCCGGTCGGAGCTCGTCGATCCCATGGGCGTCTCCCCCATTACCAGGTTTCCTTCCCTAGCACATGAGGATCCTGAGCCCCGGCCACCTGCAACGACATCGGCCAGCCCAGGCCCGAGAACAGGATCTGCTTGCGAGCCGCCCAGAACGTCTCACTGCCGCCGTTCTCCACCAGGAACTTGACCCGGGGTTTTGGTCGGATCGTGGGGTCACTTTCCGCGCGCCGCTGCGCCACGGCCAGCAGCTCACGAACCACGATGCTCTCTTTCTTGCCGGTTTCCAGTGACTTGCTGGTAAGCAGGTAGCCCCCCGGGTGGATCACCGCCCCGTCCGGGCCGCAGACAACCACGATCTCGAAAGGCACCTCGATCGACTTCGAGGGGCCGTCCGAAATCCGGCTCTTGAACATCGGGGCATCGGACGAGCTCTTGGCTTGACCAGAAGACGAGCCGGCGTCAGGCCCGAACACAAGCCCCGGAGTGCTGCTGGTCGTCGAGGATGCACTTCCCGCCATCGAGGCCAGGCTCGAGCCCACGGCTCCCGCGGAAGCATTCTTCGAGTTCGCACTCGAGGTCGAGGTCGATGCTTGCGAGCCGAGACTGGAATCCAACCCTGCTCCTGCCTGGAGATCGCCAGCCGGACCCGAGTGATTTGCCGACCCGGCACTCCCGCCCTGAGCCAGGTTGTTCGAATTCGTGTTCGAATTTGTGCTCGTGTTCGTGTTCGCGTCCGGGTCCAGCTTCAAGCCCGGCAATCGAGGATTCGTGGGAGAGCCTGGCGGCGGCACGTCGCCGGTCGCTGGTGGTCGCTGGGAATTGGTGTCGCCGGTTCCGGCCAGGCCGGCCTCCGTCCCGGTCGCGGCCGGCTGGGCACTGCGAGATCCACCTCCGGAACCTTCCGGCCCGTTGAGAAGCGGCGAGCCGTTTTGACCAGGGGCGCCGGATGCTGCTGCCGAGCGCCCCCCCGCAAGGCCTCCTGGATCAAAACTGCCTGACCCGTTACCGCCCGCTTCGAGGTCCGGCAAAAGAGCGACTCCCTGGTCCCGCCTGGCTCCCCGAGGACCAGTCCCTGAGCCGAAGCTGCCCGGACGAGACCCCGCCTCGGGCTTGCTGTCAGCAGCACCCTCTCCACCTCCCGTGTCCGACGCGCCCTGGTCAACCCCTTGGTTCGGGAACGGCCACGTCTTGAGGGCCGGGTCGGATCCTGCTTCGCTCCCTGCACCGCCCTGGCCATCGCCGGGGCGTGCTCCGCCGGAGTACGATCTGGAGCCAACTCCTTGTGCTTCGCTCCCTGCACTGCCCTGGCCATCACCGGGGCGTGCTCCGCCGGAGTACGATCCGGGGCGAGGTGCTAGTGCCAGGCCAGGGCTGCCCCCAGGCCCTTGTGCCAGGCCAGGGCTGCCCCCAGGTCCTTGTGCCAGGCCAGGGCTGGTTCCCGAACCCTGAGAAGCTCCCGCTCCGTTCGATGTTCGAGCCCCGCGTTGAGACGGCCAGACAAATTCCTCAGGCGATCGGCCTTCGGTGCCCTGGTCTCCGACGCCCGGCTTGTTGCCGGGCCGGCCGGCGAGTTCATTTCCGGCGCCACCGGGACGCTCTCTCGATCCGGTCCCAGCCGATGGCCAGGCCAGGCCGTCGTCCGCCCCGTTGTTCCCACCCGCCGGCGCGGGCATCAAGGGCTCTTCCAGCGGAATGGTTCCGTCCCAGGTGGCGAGGTTATCGAAATCGGGCACGTCAACCTTGAGATCCTGGTTGATGAGTTCATAGCCGAAGGCAATTCCCAGCGGCTCCAGCCGGGCACGGATCTCGTAGTACGGGCGGATGCCGTCCGGCCGGACGAGGAAGACGAAATAGGGTACCACCGGGGACCCGTCGGGAGACTCTGACATCTGCATGTGAAGCAGCTCTCGAGCGATGGCCAGAATGACCGGATTGGACCGGGGATTGATCGGGGACGACAGATCGAGCATCGAGAACGTCGGCCCCTTGGGCCGCAGGGTGACCGTGCCATTGGAGCATTCCATGACGATCGGCCGGCGCCAGCTTCCATTGGGGCCTTTGTAGGGCAGCACTGCGTAGGAGCCTTCGCCCTGCTGGCTCTTGGTCACGGCCGCCTTGAGCGCATCGCGCTCCTGGGCAAGGACGTCGCGCTCGGCGGCCAGCGTATCGATTTGCTGATCGATTTTCCTGGCCCGGTCGGCCAGAGCGGAGACCTGTTGCTTGACCAGCATTTCTCGCCGTCGCCAGCGTTCAGATTCCGCAACCACACCCAGCCTGGCCTTCTCCAGCGACTCGGTCTTGCGATCCGCCTGCCGGGCCGCCTCGATCTCCTGAGCTGTTGTCGCCGCCAACTCGGCCAGAGCCTTCTTGGTGGGGTCCTCCGGGGGCGGAGAAGGAGCATTCCGAGGGCTGGGCGCCGGGATGATAGTGGACGTGGCAATACTGGGAGCTCTCGGGTCATTGGCCGGCACACTCGTGGTAGCCGTGTCGAGCTGCACGGGCGGAGTTGAAACCGTCTCGGCCACGCTCCAGGTCGCCACGGCCCGGCGATGAACGGCCATGACAAGGTTCAGCGCCCCGGTCAGACTCGCCAGGAACAACACCATGAGTGCACGCTCAGTCCAGATTGTGCCTCTCCGCTGCCGCATCAGGGTTGAACTCCCCTGGCCCGCCGCTTTCCCATAACTCCAATCTCCCCTCGCCTACCCAGATGTCAGTGCAACTCAGCTCTGTAGCGCCTGCAATGCGCGACATAACATACAGATCGGATCAGCCGGATGTGTCTCTTGAACCACAAAGACGGGATGGGACGGGAAAATCGTGAGTAGGGGGCGAACGGGCTTTCCCAGGTTCCCGGCGATTCCTAATCAGCCCGCACGGCGTCGAACATCGCGATGATGTTCTCGGGGG
>JAFAHT010000325.1 GCA_019237095.1 Planctomycetaceae bacterium | reverse complement strand
TAACACCAAATCGCTTCAAGTGTTATGCCGAACCGCGGGTAAATATTCGGTTAACCCGTATCTCCGCATCGTAACCTGTTGATAGCCATCTGGTTGCGACGTGCACCGTTGGCTGGGCCGGCAAGGAGTCGTCGCCACAACTCATTACCTGGTATCAGCTTGTGATCGATCGGACGCGGGTTAACCGAATATTTACGGAATCGCGGTCCACCCGAGTCCCAAGAGGAATAGACGTAACTTAATAGAACACATTAACTTGCGACGAAAACATGGCGCGGCAAACTCTGGACCACAGCCGGCAAACGTAGCATCTCGTAGCACGTTGGCTCCTAGCGGGTGGGGAGAAAACTCAAGACCCCAGGTGCCAAGGGACAGAAAGAATCATCTCAATGCAAACCAGGATCTAACGAAGATCTGCATCCCCCGTCGCTGAATTCGCTAAAATTACCCCAGAGCTTCAATTCACATCCTTTCAGCCTAGTCATCTGCTTTGACAATATAACCCCCAGAGCGCATAAGTTCCTGGCTGGTGAGCGCCACAGTAGCACCTTGCAATCGTGCGCCGCCTTGGAACCCGAGCTGTCAGAATCTCGAGAAATCCGATTCTTCAGGCGTTCCTCCCAGCCGCCAGAGCAAGCGCCGAGCAAGCACGCAAGCGTATGCCCACACGGATGAAGGCGCGGGGGACGGGGCAATGGTGGCACATCCTGGCCAGGTACACGATGGAGTTCCCGGTTCGACAGCAATAGCCGACCATCTGGCCTTGGAGTCGGCGCTTCGCACCGCAGTGGCCGAGCGGCTAGGCGAGCTTCGGTTTGGCCTCTGGTTTGGTGAGGAAGTCCATCTCGGCTTGAGCGGTGATGGTGACGCTCTGGAAGTCCAGGTGCCCAATGCCTTCTTTCGTGAGTGGATCAGAAGCCATTTCTCCACCAGTCTGGTGGAAGCCGCCCAGGTGGTGACGGGCCGGCAAGTGCGGTTGAGCTTCGCGATCCAGAATGAGCTAGACCCTCCTCCTGGCGACGTCGTCGAGCCCGATGCGGACCGCTCACAACAACGGTCAGGCAGTACGGTCACCGCTCCCATTCCGGGCAATCCCAAGACACCGTTCTCGTTTCCAGCCCCTGATCCAGCTAGCCCTGATCGTTCACCAACGCCTCGTTTCAAGCCTCCCACAATGGACCGCCTCCAGAGTCAAAACCACGCTCAACGCCCGGCGAGCGGCCAGGTTTCTCGCCAGGGGCTCCCTGGGGTACCTGCTGTCATCCGTTCGCCGCGACTTCTTGACGACTTCGTGACGGGGCCAAGCAATCAACTGGCACACGCCGCATCGAGAGAGATGATCCATACAACCGGCAAGGTGTTCAACCCTCTGGTCATTCATGGTGGTGTGGGCCTGGGCAAAACCCACCTCCTGGAAGCAATAGCCCAAGGCTTGCGGCAGGTTCACCCCAGTTTGAATGTACTCTCGATCACGGCTGAGGCATTCACCAACAGCTTCCTGGAATCGATGCGAGCCGGAACACTGGGCGGTTTTCGTACCCGGTACCGCGGGCTTGGGGCGCTGGCGCTGGACGATGTTCATTTCCTGGCGGGTACACGGGCCACGCAGAACGAGTTCCTGCACACGTTCAATTCACTGATCGACCGCGGCACCCCCATCATTCTGACCGCCGACCAGCACCCCCGGCGGATCTCCCGGCTCACGGAGGAGCTGGTGACGCGGTTTCTGGGAGGGATGGTCGTCAAGCTCGAGACCCCTGATCTGGCAACCCGGCGAGCAATCCTGCAGGCACGTTCGGAAGCCCGGGGAGTCAGTGTTCCTGGTACCGTGCTGGACTATATTGCCGAGCACCTTCGCACCAGCGTTCGAGAGCTCGAAGGGGCCATCCACACCGTGATCGCCCACGCTTTGCTCACCGGCAAGCGTCTGGACATGGTGCTCGCCAAGGCCGCACTGCGCGACACGATACATCATACCGCGCAGGCCGTCGGCCTGCGCGACGTCGAGCGCGCGGTGTGCCAGCTCTTCCAGATCGATCCGGAGGCACTGAAATCGGACAGTCGCGCCCGTGCCCTGGCCTATCCCCGGATGCTGGCCATGTACCTGGCGCGCAAGCACACCGGCGCCGCGTACAGCGAGATCGGTCGCCATTTCGGCGGCCGCAACCACTCGACAGTCATCTCAGCCGATAAGAAGGTACAAGGATGGCTCCGGGACGAGCGACAAAACGCTCTGCTGCCCGGTTTCGAGACCATCGCCGATGTCCTCGCTGATCTTGAGCGGACCTTGGGCACCTGATCCTGGGTCCCCGACTTGTTGGCTCACCCATTCGGCAGGCTCCTCTCTGTCGCAAAGAAAACTAGGCTCTTCCGGTGTTCGAGTAGCCTTGCGCCATGGGGATAGTGATCTGCCTGGCAGCGTGTTCGATCACGGAGTTCGCGCGGAGCTGGCCTGGCGCCTCTCCGGCGGAGATGTTGGCGTTGGCGGTCGCTCCAGCTTTTCGAGCCTGCGCTCCAGTTGCTCTAGCCGATCAGCGACGGCACGGGGGAAAGTGAGCTTGAGTTCCTCGGCCTGCGGCGGCGGAGAAGGCAGCAACGCCGTGGGCGATGCCGCTGAAGGGACGGCGGATGTGGCCACTGACCGAGCGGCGGTCGGGACCACTGTCAACGACGAGGCCGAGGATGGCGTGGGGCCTGGCCCGGCGATCGCCGTCACCGGCTCGGCCTGGGCGGTCTTGGGCGGTGCCGGCTGGCCCACGGATGAACCGGGAGTAGGGGACAGACCAGCCTGGGTGCCGGCTTCCGTCCGGCTGCTGGTTCGCAGCGCCAGGGTCATGTGCTGACGCTGCGGTCCGCGACCGCGAACAACATCCAGGCGAATCATCGACTGCGCGGGTAGCCGGTCCAGCCGGTCCGTCAGGTCGGGGGGTGAACGGACGGGCTGACCATCAACAGCGACGATCGCGTCGCCTGCCCGTAGACCGGCCAGTGCGGCCGGCGTGCCCGCCATCACCTCCAGTAAAAGGGCTCCTTCGAGAAGCGCATCGCCATCAGGTATTGGGTGCGGCCCGGCTTCAGGCTGCTGGCGAAGTGTCGCTGCTGCCGCGACAGGCTCCAGGCGTACCCCCAGGTAGGCCCGATCGACGTGGCCGCGGGCGCGAAGCTGGTCAGCCACCCACAGGACGTCACGAACCGCGAGCGCGAAGCCGAAGTCATTGTCACGCTCCGCGCGGTCTTTGGCCGCGGCCGGGATAGCGAGGCCGCTTCGGATCAGGCCGAGCAACTGGCCGCGGAGGTTGGCCACCACCGCACCACTGTCGCCGGGGTAGAGCGGGGCTTGAACTTGAATCAGCCCACCGAGTTGACGTGATCCCAGCTTCAAGGCGCGGTCAAGTCCCGCGATGTGACCCCGGCTGACGGAGTGCCCTAGCCCGAACGGGTTGCCAACGACAAATACCTGGCTGCCCAGGGTCGGCTCCTCAGCCGCAATCTGGATCGGCTGCACCGCTCGGGGCGCGATCTGCAGCAAGGTCAGCCCAGTTTCTGGATCGGCGGCCACCCAGTGAGCCGGATGGCGCCTCCCCGAAGCGTCATGTGCAACGATCGTTGTAGGGCCCGTCGCACCGCTACCTGTTGAAATAGGGCCAGGGGCGGAGGAAGTGGAGGATGACGGAGGATCGATGCGTACGGAGAGCACGTCGCCCCGCGAGTTGATCACCACGCCGGTGGCCAACCGGCGCAAGCCGGGGGGACCTTCCAGAGCCGTGTACTCAAGCGCGACAACCGAATCCCGGGCGCGAATCATCCCGGCCGACATTTGCCGCTCCAACTGCTCTAGAGCTGCGAATAAGGTCGATTCGTCGCTACCTTCCCGATCATCGTGCTCACGCGTGGCAGAATGACTCGACGATCCTGCGCGGGAACCGAGTCTGGGCGCCCGATTGCTTGTGCCCTCTCTGGGAAGCGCCAATGTGCCGGTCCTGACCTCTTCCGCCCTCCAGGTCGAGTGGTTCGCCTGGTCAAGCCCCGCGGAAGACGACTCCTCGAGCCGCCCGACTTCGGTTGCTTGCCGGGTCTCTAGCCGCGTCTTGCCGGACGAGCCGGCCCAGAAACTCGTCCCTGTCGCCCCGACGAAGACCACGCCGCTGGCTAAACCCAGGGCAAGGCGCTTCCGAACAGAGGACGCAAGGAGTGGCATCGTTGATTCTCACCCTGCCAGGCCGCGCCTGGGATAATTGGATCGGGTGCCTCGTAAAGACCGTCCCAGGATGACAGAAACGATCCTCTGCCTTTCTCCAAGATGGTATCGACAGCCGCGCCCAAAGACCACACCGCGGGAACTGGGTTATGGGGCCTGTGGTTAATAGGTCGGCTTGTCCGCACGGGTTTCGGGCGGCATGGGAGTGCCGTGTTCGAGGTCGAAATCATAACGAGGCGCCGAGGTCGCCGTGGCCGTCGCGGTGGTGATCGTGGAAGCCGTCTTTGCCGTGGTAATTTGCCCCATTGAAGCCGCGGCGGCAGGTACTGCCGAAGTTGCCAGGGACAGCGACTTCGAGGCACGCGATACCGTGCTCGACGAAGTCGCGGTCACCACGTCCTCCGATGCTTCCGGCAATTCGGGTAGGGGCAACTGCATGCTGGGAAGGGGAGCCGTGTCGGCTGCGATTCGAGCCTCAGCCTGAGTCTGCCGGCGCTGCATGACTACAACAAGCAGGAGCATGATCATCCCGGCCACCGCCAGGCTGAAGCCGAAGCCAACGCGGGGAGTTACAAACCGGAATGTTCTGCCAAGGCGAGATCTTCTGCTCGAAAAGACGGGCCAAGCTCGATTGGCCAGAAAGTCGCCAAGCGAGTCTCGGGTCCAGGCAAGCTGGAGCGGCAAATTACTGCGGAGATGGCCGCAGCAGCAGAAAAAACGGTCCGCGGTAGTACGGATTCCTTCTGGACAGATTGCACGTAGAGTACGTAGCCACCTGGATCGGGATTGCTCCTGATGGCGCTGGATCCGCTCTTCTAGCTTGGGCCAGAGTGATGGTGTACGCAGCTCGACCGCCATGTCCGCCGCGGCGATACTCAGAACTGAAATGGCTTCCTCCAGGGCGGCTTGATGCTGGCGGCAACTGGAGCACCCAGTCAAATGTTGCTCGATAAGGCGCCGATCCTCAGCGTTCAAGTCGTTGCCTTCACATCCTAGACCATCGCTGTCATCCACCAGAAGTGGAAGCCATGCACGCACCCAGTCACAGGAAGAATGACCCATCATCATGCCATTGCCATTGCCATGGTCAGCCATCCTTGGCCTCCCATTGCGACCCTTCCTGACGGCGTTGCCACAGTTCCCGGAACTTGTCACGGGCCTTGGAAAGGCGCCAACGAACGGTCGCCTCGCGTCTTCCGACAATCGCCGCAACCTCAGACGAAGAAAACCCTTCCAGATCTCGGAGCACCAGAATCGTGCGATACGAGACCGGCAGTTGTGCCAGGATATACTGTACCTCCTGGGCCAGCTCGGCCTGGATTCTCGGGTCCGGATCGGGAAGCTCGAACGGAAGTTGGCCATCACCATGGGGCCGATCAATCGATGCGGGTGGGGAGGGCTCACTCCGGCTGCGGCGCAGCCAGTCCAGGCCAAGGTTCACGGCCACTCGAAAAAGCCACGGACCAAACCGCCTTGCGGTGTCGAAGCGTTCCAGCCGGTTATACACGCGCCAGAGAGTTTCCTGGGCCAGATCTCGACCAAGCTCGGGGTCGCGGACCAGCCGGGTTAGCACCCGGATCAGCTTGCGTTCGTAACGCCGAACCAGTACGGCGAAGGCGGCGTGATCTCCGTGTCGAGCCCGCTCTACGAGCCAAGCATCATTCAGGCTCGATTCGTCGTCAAGGCCGATGCCAGCCGAAGCGGCTACGAGCCCTGCCGAAGGATTTGCGGTCGATACAGCTCCAGCCTCTCCCTTGGCATGACACTGGCGGCTCAAACCCTCCGCATTCTCGATGTTAGCCTGTTTCTCGCCCCGGGCATGGTGATCGGGAGCGGGCGTCGGCTCGGTCTGGACCGGCTTCCGCATTCGCATGACCTCCCCACATGAATTATGATACGAAAGAGTTTCGGTCGGCGTTGGAGTTTTTTCCGGGCTCCACGCCGATCTTCAGGAAGCCTCGAACCGAACACAGCAAATAGTCCCGCAGGTTCGTTAATCATCGGTGAAACATCGCTGTTTTGTCAACCGGCGTTGCCCGGCGTGAGCCGTTTCGTGGCTCCTACACGGGATCCATAAATTAGGAGTCGGGCGTGGAAGGGTGGCCATGACCGGATGGAGGCCACGAGTGGAGCCTTGTCCACCCGAGGCGCGTGAAGCAGCGCTTCAGGTTCTCTACCAGCGAATTCCCGATTCGTTGCGTTCGCGCCTGGTCGCCGAGGTCCTCCAGGAGGCCTCATGCGGCCAGGTCGATCTCTCGGGTCTGTGGGTGGCCTGGGATCACTGCCTGGGTCTGGGAACCGCCCGGTTCCGGATCATCGGGACGCTCTTGACCCAGGCCTTGGCTGGCCGGGCGGCTGCGATCTGGGCCCCCGAGGTTTTGCCTTCATGGCGGCGAGCCACAACGGCCGCCGCGCTTGTGCGCTCAGCCCTGGCAGACCTTCAGGCGCGGGGGTTCCGCATCGTCCAGGCCGTTCTTGATGAATCGGCCAGCCGCCGCGGCGCGATCGACCTGATCCGCGGCGGGATGCCCCGGGTCACGGAGCTGCTTTATCTCGAGCGCGACACTCACCGACCCTTTCCGGAATCGGTGAGCCTTGATCCCCTCTCGGAGTCAGAGGCAATACCAACCCGCCTCATCTGGCACCCCTTCAACGCGGCTCGCGAAACCGAGTTTCGCGCCCTGTTGCAGGCAACCTACACTTCCAGCTTGGATATGCCGGAGCTTGAGGGAGTCCGTTCGCTCGACGACATCATCGAGGGCCATCGCTCCACGGGCCGGTTCGTCCCTGACCGCTGGCGGTTAGGCCAAGTGCCAGGCGAGCCCGACACGGCCGTCGTCTTGCTTCTCTCCGAGGTTCCCGATCGGGACGTCTGGGAAGTTGTCTATCTTGGCTTGACCGTTTCCGCGCGCGGCCGTGGCCTCGGTCTCGCTGCCATCGCCCATGCCCTGGACCTTGCCCGACCCCATGTCTCCCGTCTTGAGCTGGCCGTGGATATTCGCAATCTCCCTGCCTCCCGCCTCTACGAATCGGCCGGCTTCGTCTCTTTTGACCGCCGCTCGGTGCACCTGGTGGTGTTTCCCGAGAGTGGCGGATAGCTCTTCGTGTGTTTGTGGCTGATTCTCGTCAGGGGCTTGGTTGCTTACTGAGGCATCCTGGGTCGGGCCGGGTCGCCGGTGATCCGGTGGCGAAGAATTTCGCCTTCCTTCAGATAGACCACGGCCTCGGCGATCTTGGAGGCGTGGTCGGCGATCCGCTCGATGTTCCGCGCTGTGTTGACCAGATGGAGCCATGTGTTGATGCGTTCGGGATGCGAGACGATCTCCTGCTTCAGCAGCTTGAGCACGGAACGGTAATGGCGGTCTACCCGTCGCTCGGCGGCCATGACGGCCTGGGCCTGGCCGACATTGGTCTGAACCAAGGCGTCAAGACTGTCGTGGACCTGGTTGAGGGCTTCCAGTCCCAGGTTTTCCAGCGGCTGAGGGATGGGGAACGCCTGGGGATCAGTCGCGAGTTTCTTGACCCGCTTGGCAATGTGGCGGGCCAGCTCGGCTAGCCGTTCGAGGTCGCCGTTGATCTTGAGGACGGCGGCCACGCGCCTCAGGTCCGACGCCACAGGCTGGTACAGGGCCAGGACGCGCACGCACTCGCGCTCGATCTGGACTTCCCAGCAGTCCACGGCCGGTTTCTGAAGCTTGATCTGATCCGCGAGTTCGAGCTGACCGTCACACAAGGCATGAATGCTCTGGTTCAGGGCATCCTCAACGACCGCCGCAAGCTTGAGTACCTCGGACCACAAGCCTTCCAGGTCGCGAACGAAATGGCGGCCAACCGTGACTCGCTGCTGCCCCCAGTCCCAAGCGGAAGGTGCCACCGTGTTGTCTTCTCGCATCAGGCGGGTCTCCAGTTGCAATACTGGTCGGGTTCACCCCTCAGGTAAGACATAGGCCCCGCAAGTAGAATGGCAGACGCTTTCAAACAGCGGTCTGAACTGACACGCCGAACATTCTGGCGAAGCGACAAGGGAGGGGATGCAGGGGATACACAGGAAGAGAGAGCTGCAGCCTCTGTTCGCGATCGTCAAAACGGTAATCAACCGCGAAGCGTGATCGACTTGGTGGCTCGGTCTCCTTCCCGCGTCGTCCTGGCATCCTTCAATCACTTTCGTATTCGCTAGAAATCCCCCACTCAATTCATCTTAGAACAACAAATCTGGGTCCACAACTCCAAACCGACAAAATACTCCGGAATTTCATAGTTGTCTTGAGCAACAAAATGTCCGGGATGTTCCAAGCTGATTGACGGCAACCAGAGCGCCTGTCCAAGGATCGAGAGCAAAACGACAAAGGCCACCGCTGTGGGTGGGCCTTTGTCGTTCATTGGCCGTGGTAATGGTGAATCCGGTCCAATCAATAGTTTCTGCCAGTCAGAGGCGGACCAGTGCCGTGGAGTGGCTGGTAATAGAGATCGGTCGGGATCTTGTCGCCGGGCCGCCAGTAACCCAGGTCATACTGGGCTTCCCAGGGGGGATCGACGACCAAAGCGTAGGGTAAGGT
>JAFAHT010000249.1 GCA_019237095.1 Planctomycetaceae bacterium | reverse complement strand
AGCGTTGGCGAGATCCTCCAGGCCATGGGCGTGGCCCGCATCGGCGCACCGGGCTCGACGGCGGCGCTCGCGCTTCTGAACGACGCGGTGAAGAAGGGCGGCAGCTTCGCCTCGTCGTCCGTCGGCGGCCTCTCGGGCGCGTTCGTCGCCGTCAGCGAAGACGCCGCGCTCGCCAAGGCCGTGGAGGACGGCGACCTGACCCTGGCCAAGCTCGAGGCAATGACGGCCGTCTGCTCAGTGGGGCTCGACATGATTGCCGTCCCCGGCGAGACCGACGCCGAGACGCTGGCCGCCCTCATTGCCGACGAGGTGGCCATCGGCGTGATCAACCACAAGACGACCGCCGTGCGAGTCATTCCCGTCCCCGGCAAGAGTGCTGGCGACCGCGCCGTCTTCGGCGGCCTCTTTGGCGAGACTGTCATCCTACCCGTCCACGCCGCGGGCGGCTCAACGGCCTTCGTCGGTCACGGCGGCCGCATCCCCGCACCACTTTCCAGCCTTCGAAATTAAAAAAATCTAAAGAACCGTTGGGAGAAACGCGGAAGATCGTTACACTCTTTGCGATCCATACGCATCGGAAGCACTTGCTCGGAAGCACCCAAAGCATCATCGGAGGATGGAGTCATGATGACGCCTGCACGGATCGTGCGCATGATCGGCATCGCGGGGCTGGTCGGCTGGATGGGAATGGTCGGGTGGGTGGCCAAGACCACCCAGGCGCAGAACGGCGGCCAGAACCCGCCAGCTTTGCCACCACCCGCCACGAAGCCTGACGATCTGCCCCAGGCGGGGCAAGAAACACCCAAGGCGATGGACGCTCCAGCACCCCTGCCGGTCACATCCGATTCGGGAGCCGGTCTGGCGTCCGATAAGTCTCCGCCGAGCCCGTTGCTGGGCCCCCCCCCACATCTCGAGCCGGCCGAGTCAGCTTCTGCTCCGCCCGTCCCGCGTCGCCTTCCAGCTCTCACCGAGAACCAGCCGGCATCCTCCACCGACGACCCCGATCAGTCGGCGCAGTCGTTTGTGGAGCGGAACCAGAAGGAAGCCGAGGATCATCTCATGGCCCTGACTGCCGAGGCCCAGCAGCTTCGGGCCCGCCTGGCTAAGCTGGAATCGGGCATCAAGAAGTGGCATGGTCTGGTGAACGCCTTGAAGTCATCCCAGGGGCAATCGATCGCCTCGACCGCAAACGCGCCCGGAGCCGAGGATGCGGGCGATCTGGAGCCGATCAAGCCGAACCAGGCTGGCGGAGCTCGTGCCGACAAGCGTGTGAAGTGGGCGACCGCCACGTCGCCAGCCACCGGCGCCAGTGACCGGCCGGCCCCCGCCGCTGACCCGCCCCAGCAGCTCCCCGCCGCGCAGCCCCCTCAGGCTGTGGTGCCCGGTTCCGTGCCGCGGTGAACCCTGTTCCGTTCACGCCGCGAGGACTTCGGAGAGGAGCGTCCGGGTCGCTTCCTGGTTGGGGTCGTCGAAGATCTGGGCGGGGGGGCCGGACTCGATGATCCGGCCTTCGCCGAAGACGTGTACGGTGTGCGCGACTCGCCGGGCGAAGTGCATGGCGTGGGTCACGACGACCATGGTCAGGCCGTCGCCGGCCAGATCGGTCATCACCGCCAGGACCTCGGTGGTCATTCGCGGGTCGAGCGCGCTGGTCGGCTCGTCGAACAGGATCACCTGGGGCTCCATGGCCATGGCCCGGGCAATGGCCACCCGCTGCTGCTGGCCGCCGGAAAGCTGCCGGGGCAGGGCATCCAGCCGATCCGACATGCCCACGCGCGCAAGCAGCCGGCGCGCCCGCTTCGCAGCCTGTTCCGGATTGACGCCCAGTACGTAGACGGGCCCCTCGATCACGTTCTGCAGCACGGTTCGATGCGGAAACAGGTTGAAGCCCTGGAAGACCATGCCGACCCGCAGGCAAACCTGGCGCTGGACCCTGGCTCGCTCGGCGGCTCCATCGTGGGCGCCAAGTCGCAGGCCGTCGATCGTGACAGACCCCCCCTGGAATGTCTCCAGCCCGTTGAGGCAACGCAGCAAGGTGCTCTTGCCGCTGCCCGAAGGCCCGATGATCGTCGCCACCTCGCCGCGCCTTACCGAGAGGTTCACCCCCTTCAGAACCTCGATCGATCCGTGCCACTTGACCAGGTCATTCACCTCGATCATGCTCATGCCGCCGCCCCCCCTTTCACGCCCAGGGTACCCAGCCGCCTCTCTGACCACCGCGAGAACCAGGACAGAGGTAGACTCATCATCATATACAGGAATGACGCGGCCAGAGCAAACTCGATGGCCCCGCCGGTGCCGTTGGCGAGGATCGAGTACTCTTTGGTCAGCTCGATCAGAGTGATCACCGAGCAAACGGAGGTGTCCTTGAACAAAGCGATGAAGTCGTTGGTGACCGGAGGGATCACGATGCGCACCGCCTGGGGAATGATCACCCGCCGCAGGGCCATCCAGCGCGACATTCCCAAGGCCAGCGCGGCTTCCATCTGGCCCTGGGGAATTGCCTGCAAGCCGGCGCGATAGATCTCGGCCTCATAGGCCGAGTAGTTGATGGCCAGCCCGCCGATTCCCGACACCCAGGGAGGCAGCTTGAGCAGATAGAAGAGGACGAAGAGCTGGAGCATCAGCGGCGTGCCGCGAATCAGCTCCACATAGCCGGTCAGGACGGCTCGCACCGGTATCGGCCCGTAGATCCGGCCGATCGCGATCACCAGCCCGAGGAGCATTGCCAGCGGCATCGAGCCGAGCGACAGGGCAATGGTGACACAGGCCGCTTCGACCAGGCGCGACCAGTAGCGGCCCACCAGGGCCCAGCCGCCTTCCGCCGGCCGGCCCGAGATCACTTCGAGTGGGCCGGTGAAGTTTTCCAGCTCACGTTGGGCCTCGCTCCAGATGCCGTATTTTTCGTACAGCCGGCGCAGGTCTCCGCGGGCGATCAGCCGGGCCAGTCCCTGGTCCAGGGCGTCACGCAGTGCCCGATCGTTGGCCCTGGTGTAGATCACGTAATAGCCGTGCGACTGCGGCGGGCCGGCCAGCTC
>JAFAHT010000214.1 GCA_019237095.1 Planctomycetaceae bacterium | reverse complement strand
CTCGTTTCCCTTTCTTGACTCGTCGTAAGAGAGACCCGACCAGCCGACGTCGAAACCGCGAGGCAGCGTCTCGGCGGCGACGTCCTTGATCGCCTGGATGGCTTGCCCGGTGCTGTAGCCAGTAGCCGGCGCGCATTGAATGGAGGCGGAGGTGTACAGGTTATACCGGGTGATCTCATTTAAACCCTGCGTCTTTTTTCGCGTGATGAACGCGGAGTAGGGGACCATTCCCCCTTTGTCGTTCTTGACGAATAGGTTGTCCAGATCCTCTGGGTAGCGCCGGAACACCGGCTGGGCCTGGACGAAGACCTTGTAGAACTGGTTGAAACGAATGAATCCCTGTTCCCAAGTGCTGCCTATGAGGATGTTGAGGTTATCCATCGCTGCCTTGATCGACACGCCCTTCTGCATCGCCACGTCGTTATTGATGATCAGCTCGTACTGCGGGTAGTTGGCGGCATAGAAGGTGAACAGGTTCGTCACCTCCTTACGTTTTTTCAGGGCGGCCATGAACTTTTCGGTCACTTCTCCGAGCCGCTGGTAATCAGCGGAGAACGTCTTGTCGAGGACTAGCATGGAGATACCCCCGGCGGTGCCAAAGCCGGGAACCGCGGGCGGTTCAAAGAACTCGAGCTTCACGTTGCTTATCTGCCGGCATTTTTCTTCGAGTTCCTCAATGATCTGGCGCGCGGTCCGCTTGCGGTCGGTCCAGTTTTTCAGGTTGATGATACAGGTTCCCGAGTTCGAGCCACGGCCTTCGGTCAGAACCTCGTAACCGGCCAACGAGGTGACGGAGGTGACTTCTACGATTTCTTTGGCGATCGCCTCGAGCTCATGGGACTTGGCGTTGGTGTACTCGAGCGTGGAGCCTGGCGGCGTCTGGAGGACTGCGTAGATGATGCCCTGGTCCTCGCCCGGGATAAAACCCGTCGCGAGATGCGTGTTGACAACACCAATGCCGGCGGCAAAGCCCCCGACGACGGCCATGGTCAGCATGCGGCGCGTGGCGATCCGCCGCACGATCGCGGTATAACCGCCCGTGACCTTCTCGACGAGGCGGTCAAAAGGACCCCGCACGAACGGCAGAGCAATGAGCAGGAAGCCAGCCTGCCCCCACAAATTATACGCCACATACGTTATTCCCCCCAAGACCAGCAACCCTCCAAGAGCAAACAGCAGTTTGGCTCCTAGTCCACGGGGCTTTTTCAAGTGGTTCGCGTGAGTGTCGCTGTCGGTGTTAGTGTTGGTATCGGTGTGGGTGTGGGGCTTGAGAATCATCGCGCAGAGTACGGGCGTCAGTGTGAGGGCCACTAGCCCGGAGAGAATGATAGACGTGGCCATCGTGATGCCGAACTGGCGATAGAAAGTGCCGACCGGTCCCGGAATGAAAGTCACCGGCACGAAGACGGACGTCATCACGAGGGTGATGGCAATGATCGCGCCTGAAATCTCGTGCAGAACCTCCATGGTCGCCCGGTAGGGCGATAAGTGCTTCTCGGCCATCTTGGCGTGTACGGCCTCGACCACCACGATCGCATCATCTACAACGACACCAATCGCGAGAACCATTGCGAAGAGTGTGATCAGGTTGATCGAGAGGCCCATCAACTGCAAGAAAAAGAAGGTCCCGACCAGCGATACCGGAACAGCGAGGGTCGGGATGAGCGTGGATCGTAAATCCCCGAGGAACATGTAGACCACGAGAGACACCAAAATAAACGCCTCGAGTAGCGTGTGCAGCACCTTCTCGATCGAGGCTTCCAGGAATTTGGAAACGTCGTAGGCGAATTCGTAGTCCATTCCGGGAGGGAATGACTCCTTCTTGATCTGCTCGAGTTCCTTCTTGATATCCTCAATGACCTCGGCGGCGTTGGAGCCGGGAGCTTGCTTGAGGACGATGGATGCCGCGGGATGCCCATTAATGTCCGAGTAAATATCGAAGAACTGTGGACCCAACTCCACCTCGGCGACGTCCTTGAGCCGCAGGATCTCCCCGTCGGGATTTGCTTTCAAAATGATGTCTGCATACTGCTGTGGCTTGTTATAGCGCCCTATATAGGTCAACACGTACTCTCTTGATTGCGACGTCTTCCCCGTGGCCTGGCCCAATCGTCCGGGAGAACCAATGATGCTCTGTTCCGACAGGGCCTTCATGATATCTTCGGAGGATAATTTGTAGGCGCGCATGCGATCGGGATTCAGCCAAACCCGCATCGCGAAGATGCGGTTGCCGAGATTCCTGGGGATGCCCATGCCTTGGATCCGCTTGAGCCGGGGCATGACGTAGACGTTGGCAAAGTTGAAAAGGTCTTTCTGGTCCGCGTTTGGATCCGTACTGAAAATGTTCACATACATCAGCATGCTCGGCACGACCTGGCTGACGAGGATCCCCTCGCGCACCACCAGCGGCGGGAGCTGGAACAGAACGATGTTGACTCGGTTTTGTACGTTCACGACATTGATATTTGGGTCCGTGCCCGGCTCGAAGTAGATGATGATCGCTGCCTCGCCGGCACTGGTCGCGGAGGAGGTCATGTAACGCATGTTCTGGACGCCGTTGATGGATTGCTCCAACGGAATCAGAACCGATTCGACCAGAACATTGGCGCTGGCGCCGGGATATGAAATGGAGACCATCACGGTCGGTGGCGCGATGTTGGGAAACTGTGCGATCGGAAGGGTCTTGACCCCCAGCACCCCCAGGAACAAGAGGATGATTGAGATGACGATGGCGAGTGCCGGCCGATGGAGGATTTTCGTAAACATGATTCGGAAACAATCTCGTTGTTCTCGGTGTCGAGAATGTTGGTGAGCGGTTGCTATTCCGCGTGGTATTTCTGGTTCTTAAGGGCCACTTCCGGCTTACGAAACTCGTATTCCACCTTTCCGCCTTCTTGAACCTCCCGAACCCCTTCTAGAACGATCTTGTCTTTCACGTCAAGTACGTTATTAATGACAAAAATGTCTTCCAGTTCGTGCTTGACGGTGATCAGCCTCTGATGCACCACATCATCCTCGCCGACGACCCAGACGTATCGCTTGTCGAGGATCTCGAACGTCGCCCGCTGAGGGATGACGATGGCGTCATGCACAATTCGGTGAATCAGGATGGTGCCGGTCTGACCGTGACGCAGCAGTCGATCCCGATTCGGAAAATCCGCGCGGAAGGCGATGTTCCCGGTCTCGTTGTTGAATTGGGCCTCGATGGCACCGATCTCGCCGCTGTAAGGGAACTTGTTGTGGTCCGCCAGCACGAGTTCGATTTTGTGATCCTCGTTCTCGTGCTTCAGGCTGGCCATGTATTCGAGGTACTGCGCCTCGGGTACGTTGAAATAAACCCACATCACGCTGTTATCGGACAAGGTCGTGAGGATGTCCAGCTCCTTGATCAGGCTGCCTTCCCGCTCGTGCAGGCGGTCGACAATGCCGTCAAAAGGCGCTGTGATGTCAGTAAAGTTGAATTCGGCCTGCGCCAGGTCCGCCTTGGCCTTGGCCCTGTCCTTTTTGGCCCTGAACAGGAGCACCTCATTCTGAGAGACAACCCCTTTTTCCCTGAACAACCTCTCGGTGTTAAGGTATTCAAGTTCCGCCAGCCGGAACTCTGCCAACTCGGCGTCCAGCTTTGCCTTGTAAAGAACTGGTTTGATCTGGAACATCGTATCGCCCGCCTTCACCGCCTGGCCCTCCCTGACCAGGATCTTCTCGAGATACCCGTCGTCCAAGGCACGGACCTCGATGTGGCGCTTCGAGTGGATCTGGCAGACATATTGCTGGGTTAGGGTGACGTCCTCGGCCTCAGGGCTGGTCACCACGACCTTACGGGGCTCCTCGTGGGGCTGCTCCTCGGTCTTGTGAAAATACGACTCTAGCTGGCCGACGATGTGCTCTTTCATCTGCTTGGCGTTCGTGCCAATGTAATCAAGATAGACGTGAATTTTACGCTTGTTGAGGGGCGGAAAGATATCCACTCGCATCTTGTTCAAGGCGAGCACGCCGCCGCTGATCAATGCCACGACGAGCATCATCGTCGTAACAGGACGCCGCATGGCCAAGACGATCGGATTCATCGCGCAAACTCCCGTATGACTCGTGGCAGGCAACAGATCCAAGCTCGAGATCGAACCGAACAGGCGTACACGCGCTCACGTCGCGCAGGCGTTGTCTGCAGGGATGACTTGCGAGAAACAACCCGCGGCAGGCGAGCCCGGCCTTTCCCCTGCGGGAAGGCCACTTATGGCTCGGCCAAAGGGGGGGCGCGCTTTCATCAACAACACAGCGGGTACTGCGCCAGAGTCAGAACGGGGAGAGAGATACTCTGCGACAGAGTGATTTGCGAGGGAGTGAGAGAGGGGGGCGAAACAAGCCGCACACCTGGCAGCCCGCACAGCTCAAGGTCCTCTTCTTGAAATTCGCGATCGTCGTCCTCGATCGAAACCATGATCGGTTCCAGCGACGGAATCGCCGCGGTGATCTCGACGCCAGCCTTGGACACGGACTTGACGCCGACCTGCGGGCAACTCACGAGCGGTGCGGACAACCACGCGAGTGCTACGACGACCGCAAGCGACGCACCTTCCCAGGATACGGCCAGCCGCTCGATCACGCCCATTCCTCCACGAAAGAAACTACGCTCCGCAGATGACCGTCTAGAGCTGCCATCCATGCCAATTGTACACGCAGGCTAATAATATACTAGCCCCAATTCGCGTAAGTTGTATCGCCAGTTTGCCCGGGAGTCAAGGCGAGGTATATGAATTGCGTCGGAACGCGACCAACCTTGACTGGATGTTTCTGAGCAATCACGCCCACGTTTTGATTTGCATCGCGCAGGAGCCGGAGGTTCGACTGCGTGAAGTCGCAGCCCGAGTCGGGATCACCGCGCGGGCCGTGCAGCGCATCGTCGCCGATCTCGAAGAAGGAGGCTACCTCTCGCGCAAGCGCAAGGGCCGCCGCAATCATTACGAGCTGCACGCGGATCGACCGTTCCGCCACCCGGTAGTCGCGCACTGCGACGTAAGCTTGCTCCTTTATTTGATCCTCGGCCCTGGGCTTCCGAACCGATCCGACCGCGCGAAGTAAGAGGCCGAAGTTTCAGGACGACGATGGGACCCAACGGTGCGACCGGGGCGGTCTACTTGGCTTGATCGCGATCTGCCCCAGCGGCCGGTGGCGCTAATGAGAGCCCCCGGGGTCAGCCTTTGGAGAGCCCCCGGGCCGGGTCGCCTTGGGTGATTGCTCACCTAGCCGCTCCTTCATCGCGCTGGGCCGATCCTTCCACAAATGCCCGGTGATCCGACTCCGCTTCTTGTTCCGCTCGACACGCTCGGCTTGGGCGAATAGGTAGGGGCCTCCTGGAGGGCTTCAACCACTCGGTCAGGATCGTCGCCAGAGCGGTTGAGAGCGGCACGCGACGGGTCGTACGGCGGTCATGGACGCGCTTCTTCTCGCGGATCACCACGTGACTTGCGGCGAAATCCACATCGTTAACCCGTATCCGGAGCAACTCGCCCTTGCGAGCGCCGGTGTGAGCAGCGGTCGCGAGCAGCGGATGAATCCAGGGGTGCAGTGCACTCGTCTCGACGTGGGCTAGGAGCCGCTCGATCTCCGGAGCGTCAAATACAGCGCCTCCCAGACCTCGTCGGCCCGTCCAGCCGTCCGGCCCGCCAGTTGGCGCTCGATCTCGACTCGGGTTTGGAAGGGCGGCTTCTCGTCAGCCTTGGGGTAGCGAAGGCCGTCATAGGGATAGCGGCCCGAGACGATCTGCATGCGAACGCCCCAGTTCCAGGCGGTGCGGAGGGTGACGATCTCCTTCTCGATCGTGGCCGGGTTGAGAGGACCACGGCGGCCCCTGGCCCTGGCCCGGCGGTCCACGTAGCCCTGGAGGTCGGCCAGCGAGAGCTTGCGGATCGGGAAGCCCTCGCCGAGTAGGCCGCAGAAGTGCCGGAAATGCCGCCGGATGCCCCGCATCGTGTGGTGCTCGAGCGAAGCCCCGTGCGTCTCGATGTAGCGGTTGCGTAGCCCGGCCAGCGTCGGCTCGCCGCGCGGAATAGGCGCCTGCCGCGAGGCGGGGATGATGCCGTCGTGGCGGACGAACGCTACGATGTCGATGCCGGCCGGCAGCGCGAGCAGCCCCTGCGAGAGGCGCATGAGCAGATAATCAACCTGGTCGGCCTTGGCCCTGGCCTCGGCCTCGGAGACGCGGCCAACCGTGAAGGTCCGCTGCTTCCGCTGGTAATCAAAGAGGATGCGGTAGCTGCCGTTCCTGTTCTGGAGGGATGCCATGTGGCTTGCCTCTCCGGCAATACCGCCCCAATGCCACGGGGTGAGTCTTACCAAGTTCTTACCAAGTGCCCTGGTAATCCTATCTAGGTAGCGTCGTAAGTCTAGTACCGGCGGTGGGATTCGAACCCACACGGGCGTTCCCGCCCAGAGGATTTTAAGTCCTCAGCGTCTGCCATTCCGCCACGCCGGCTCTTGCGGAGAAGTATCGACCGGCAGGAGATGCCACAAAAGGAAAGAGCCGGGCCGGCCAGACCGGTTCGCGATCGGCGCTGGTCCAATTCGCAGTAGATCGGACCGGAGCGGTGGAACTCCAATCCGCCACTAGCACGGACCTCACCACCGTTACCCAGGCATTCCTCTCCTGCGACCAATCTACTTGGCAGGTCAAAGGCCTGCAACGGATTCACAAGGCTCGGTGCCAGGGTCATCCCGGCGGCGTCATCCCCTGTTCCTCGAGGTTGCCGCCATTGTACCCCAATCCCTGGGCCAGCAGAGCGGGGCGGTACGCAACCGCCGAGATCGCCGACAGGTCCGTGGTCTCGATGGTGCAGAGGGACACATCGCACAACAAGCCGGGTCGCTCGGTCGATCTGGGCTTTTCTCTTTGGTCATGGAGGTGGGCCGCGACCGACGATGAAGAGCACTATGTCTACGCCATAGCCCTATGATGGAAGATTTCGGAAACGGTGCCAAATGGCTCCGACATGCAGGCCGGGCGCAACCGGTATGGTCCGGAAACACCGGCTGCAAGACGGGAGCGGTGAACCGAACAGGATAAGATTGTTGTCGGGGTCGACGTATGGCGTCTCGCGCATTTTATAGTCGGTGTCGTGCGCCTCGCGGAGCCCCTCTACCCCTGCCGCTTTCAGTTCTCGGTGGATGGCGTCCGCGTCTTCCACTCTCACATAGATCCAGGTAGCGGTCCGTCGCGGATCGTGGTCTCGCTTCAGGGCGAAATGCAGCTCGACGCCGTCCCGCTCCAGGATGGAAAACTCGTCGCCCTTCAGGGTGGCGACGAAGCCGAGTTTCTCATAGTGCCGGATGGTCCGCTGCATATCGGTGGTCGGCATCCCCGGCGCGACACTGAGACACCGGCTTCGCGCCGCATCACGGGTTCCCCCTTCACTTGCCATGGTTGCGCGCTCCCTCATTGTCCTTGGCATTGATAAGCACCGCCAAACTAACCCAATCGTATCCACGACGAAAAATCGGGTAGTGTCTCAGTTTGAATTCCGAGGTTGGGCGGAGCCCGGCCCTTGCCAAATATCCGTTGCTATGTCCGTTCTGAAAGCAAGATGAGCGATCAAAACCGATGTCGCGCTACGTAGAGGCTGGTGATCATGTTGCGGATCACGCAGCCGTGAAACTCCTCGCGGGCGATGCGGTCCAACTCAGCGAGGACGGGATCGCGGTCTTGGCGGATGTTAATATTTGAATAGGTCGCATAGAGAGCGACGGTTTGATTGGGATCGAGGACGAGCGACCACGCGCTGGTTCGGTGCTCGACGGCATCGAAGGCGCGGGTCCGTTCCAGCGCGGCGAAGCGGGCCTCGGCGTCGAGAGCGAACGGTAGGTGGCCGGCGCCCGCCGATGGACTCGACGGTCCGTCAAGCAGCATCTTGGTCGCTTCGTGGAACGGATCACAGCGATTTGGGTCGCCGAATACGTTCCAGACCATTGCCCACCAGCCTCCCGACCGGAGCAGCTTGGCCACCTTTGTCAGAGTCAGGTCCTCGTTCAGCCAGTGGAAAGCGGTGGCGCTGACGCCGAGGTCAAAGCTAGCCTCGTGCAGCACAGCGTCCTCGAACGGTGAGGAGATCACCGTGAGCGCCTCGCCTCGGACGGTCTCGCGCAGGAAGGTTGCCAGGCGACCGTCGGGCTCGACGGCAACCAAGGGGTTCGCACCAAGCTCAAGCAATCGGCGAGTTGCCGTCCCCGTTCCCGCACCGATCTCGAACGTGGCCGTATTATGCGCGAGACAGCAGCGCTCACAAAGAATCTCAAATACCCAATCGGGGTAGGCCGGTCGTGCGGCGTGATAGCCGCCAGGATCGATCCCGAAGGCTTGGCGACCAAAGCTTCGGTCGATGGAGGGCTCTTTCATACAAATCCCGTACTTACGTAGTTTGCTGCTTTGCGATTGCTCCTATGGCAAAGGTAGGCTTGCGCCGAGCCGGAATTCAAACTGAGTCACTCTCAAAAATCGGATAGAGCAGCGCGCCAAGGCGTAGAATCGACAGTATGGCGGACACTCCGCTTCCTCCGCCAGAAGCCATAATTGATCTAGCAGGCTGCGGAAGAAGGGCTTTCCGAGGGGGCATCGATTGATCGCTCATCTTGGCCGAAGTCAAGAGCGTAGCCTTATCCCGTTAACTCCCGACACGACTGAGGTAAGCACGCTTACGAGCGCGTCACTGCCGCGCTGAAGCTGAAGACCAGCGCGCCCAATGAAAAAATCGAAACCGCCTCGAGGACAGGCCGACACCGGCTAAGCCGGGTCCACCGCCGGGCCGAACGTACTTGCTCCTCTGTGAGTTCGCCTAACTTCTCGAACCGTAAGGTTTTCGGAATGAAGTACGCGAAAGACCAGGCCCGTGACCCGAAGTGAGCGAGCAGAGCAACGATGATCCATGATCGCGCAGAAGTTTCGCTCCATACCGCCCAAGCGCTGGCGAGGAGCGCGACCTCGAACAACGTGTGAATTGGTCCCCAGAAGAGCTTTCGGTCCAGTCCGCCACGGCTTGGCTGAATGATCACAGGATTGTTAGGCCACACCCGGTCTACAAGAAGCGTCTCATAGATGCTGCCGCCGAGGCCGACTGCGCCAAGGACGAGTGCAGTGAGCGGAATCATCACGACAATAGCAGACGTCACAGCATGGGCCTCTCAACCAGAATTCCCCCAATGAGCGGCCTACTCGCCCTCCGCAAGGGTAACTTAGACGCCGATTCCTGCATCCTGCGACGGCCGGATCGCCAGGGAGCTTACCTGATCCCTGCCGACTGGTCAAGGATGGCCGCGTGCCCGGCAGGGTCAATCACTGTTTGAGGATACCCAGTTTGGTGAAGAGAACGCCGACTTGAGAAGCGTTACGGCGAAGTGCCTCCGCGATGGTGGTCACCCCCATGGTCCGCAACAAGCCGATCGCCGCATTTCGCAGAGCAGCCATCACTTCGGGACCGCAGCGCTTTGGCACAACACACCAGGGCAAGGATGGCCGAGAGGGGATGTTGCCGCCCGTGACGGCGCCGAGGATCAGGAACTGTAGCAAGAAAGGAAAGCAGGCTGCCCGGGCGAAATGCCTCCATGCGACTCCTCCGTGAGGTACTTCCTGGTGAAAATCGAACCTCCTGGCCAACAGACTTTCTCTTATTCGCCCGAGCTCAATCTGTCAACAGCCCTGCAACGCCGTGCAGGCGCATCTGCGCGCCCGCAACCCGAAGGTCACACCCGCCCGCGTCGTCAGCGGTCCCACGTACCGGGATCTGCTTCTGCGCCGATTGCGGAGGCGCGATGACGCTCAAAACCGGTAAGGGCGGCCAATACCGCTACTTCACCTGCTGCACCAAAGCCCGTCAGGGCGGGACTGGCTGCAAGGCCCGGTCGATCGATGGAGAAGCTGGACAACCTCGTCGCCGGGCACATCGAGGACCGTCTTCTGCAGCCCGAGCGGCTTGAACAGGTGCTGGCCTCGGTCCTGGATCGCCGCCAGGAGAGGGCGGAGCGCCGTCGCGAGCATATCGCCGAGTTGAACAAGCGGGCCGCCGAGACGGGCCTACGGCTCAAGCGGCTCTATGACGCCATCGAGAGCGGCGTCGCCGATCTTGACGACTCGGCGCTGAAAGAGCGTATCGCCGGCCTCAAGGCGGTTCGGGACCAAGCCCAAGCCGACACCGAGCGGGCGTCCGTCATGCTCGAAAACTCAGGCCAACAGGCCATCAACCCGGCCATGGTCCAAAAGTTCGCGAGGACCGCCCGCGAGCGCGAGCGGATCAGGATCGAGGGCGGTGGCTATCGCCGCGACCACCTACGCGCGTTGGCGCAACGGGTCGAGGTCGCCGACAAGGAAGTCCGCATCATGGGGTCAAAGGGCGATTTGCTGCGAACCCTCGCCGCCGTCTCGGGCGTAAGATCGGCTACGCCCGGCGTTCGCAGTTCTGTTCTGAGTTGGCGGAGGGGGTGGGATTCGAACCCACGGACAGGCGGAACCTGTCAACGGTTTTCAAGACCGTCCCGATCAACCACTCTGGCACCCCTCCGGAAGCTCAGACAAAAGACAGATGACAAATAGCAGATGGCAAATGGCAAACGGATCAGCGGGGTCCGGCCGCGCGGCAGGAGCGAGGGTCGTTCACTGGCCGACCTCGTCGATGATGTCTTCGGCCACGTAGATCGGCACGTCGACGGTCACGGCCAAGGCGATGGCGTCGCTGGGACGCGAATCGACCTCGACGAGCTCGCCGTCGTGACGGATCCGCAGCTTGGCGAAATAGGTGTGCTCGCGCAGCTCGTTGATGTAGATGTCCTGCAACTCCCCTCCCAGAAGCTCGACCGTGTTCGCCAGCAGGTCATGAGTCAGCGGGCGCTGGGTCGGCTGGTTCTTGACGCGCCGATCAATGCTCGAGGCCTCGAAGATGCCGATCACGATCGGGAACATGCGATCGCCTTCAACTTCCTTGAGGAAAATGATATGTTGATCGCTATTCTCGTTGATGATGATCCGCATGAGTTCCATCTGGACCGGCACGGCAAGATACCTCTTTGAGCTTGCTCGAGACGACCCATCGCCTGGCGAGCCTTGGTTGGCGCACGCGAGGCTGTCTGCGACAGCCAGCCCCAGGGTTCCCAGCGCAGGGGTCGTCTTTGGAGCGTAACAACTCGATCATAAAGGGGCTGCGCTGCGCCGTCAACGCGCGGAAAGGGAGTCAGCCCGGGCCGTCCTTGTCGATCAGGGCGGCAACCGCGGCGCGCTGGGTTTCCAGCTCGGCCAGCCTGGCCCGCTGTCCCTCGACCACTTCGGTCGGAGCGCGGGAGACAAACCCAAGATTGGCCAGCTTGGCCTTGAGCGGTCCGATCTGACGTTCCAGATCGGCGTGGGTTTTGCGCAGCCTGGCGAGCTCGACTTCCTTGTCGATCAAACCCTCCAGGGGAAGGATGACCTCGGCGTCCCCAAGGACGGCGATCGCCGAGTCCGGGGGCCGCAGGGCAGTCGTGGCGATCGTGACGGCAGCCGCGTTCGTCAGGCTCTCGAGGAAGGCCTCGCCCCGGCGCAAGCGGTCGGCGACGGGTCCCTCGGCGATGATGACGGGCGCGATCTTGGCCTCCTTGGGAATGTTCCGTTCGGCTTTCAGGTTGCGGAGCGTCTGGATCTTCTCCTGCCACTGGGCGACGGTCGCTTTGGCCTCCGGATCGGTCCAGCCCAGGGGGCGGGGCCAGGCGGCGACACAAACGCTCGGTTCGGCGGGGCGCGGAGTGGGGATGCCACGGGTCGGGGCAAGCTGACCGAGAGGCTGCCAGATCTGCTCGGTCAGGAACGGCATCACCGGATGGAGCAGCCGGCAGAGCGTGTCCAGGACGGCGGCCACCACGCGCTGGGCGACCGGGCGAGAATTCGAATCCGGATCGCGGAGCCTCGTCTTGACGAACTCGACGTACCAGTCGCAAAACTCTCCCCAGGTGAACTCGCGGAGCCGCCTGGTTGCCTCGGCGAACCGGAATGCCTCCAGGTCGGCGGTGGTCTCGGCAATCGTTTCGTCGAGCCCGGCCAGAATCCAGCGGTCCTCGATGGGCAGGGCCTCGAGTGCCAGCGGACCGGGCTGATAACCCTCCAGGTTCATCATGGCGAACCGGGCGACATTCCAGAACTTGTTGGCGAAGTTCCGGCCCTGCTCGAACCGCTCGGACGTGTTGATCTTTCTCCCATCGGGCAGTTTGAGCTTCTCGACGGGCATCCGCAAGTCCTGAGTCTCGGTGGCACCCAGGGCAAGGATGTAGCGGAGGGCATCGGCGCCGTAGATCTCGATGATGTCGACGGGGTCCACGCCGTTGCCCGCTGACTTGGACATGCGCTTCCCTTGACCGTCCTGGATGACCGGATGGATGTAAACGTGATGGAACGGGACGGCTCCCATATTGAACTGGCCGAAGATCACCATCCGGGCGACCCAGAGCGTGATGATGTCGCGGGCCGTGGACAGGACGCTCGTGGGATAGTACTTGGCGAGCTCGGGTGTCGGCTCGGGCCAGCCCAGGGTCGAGTGGGGCCAGAGAGCCGAGCTGAACCAGGTGTCGAGGACGTCGGGATCCTGGGTCAAGGTCTGGCCGGGTCCGAGCGCATCGGAAGCGGGATCAGTCTCGGCGGAGATCAGCCAGCCTCCGGTCTCGCCTTGACGCCAGAAAACGTCGTCGCGGCCGCGGAAGGTGCGCGCGAGTTCGGCCTCGGAGCAGGTCTCGCAGGTCCAGACCGGGATCCTGTGCCCCCACCAGAGCTGGCGGCTGATACACCAGTCGCGCTTTTCGCCCAGCCAGTCAAGGTAGCTCTTGGCGTAGCGCTCGGGGTGAATCTTGACCCGGCCCGCGGTGACGGCATCCATCGCTTGCTGGGCGAATCCCGGACGACCGTCGGGATCGTCGCCCATCCGGATGAACCACTGATCGGACCGGATGGGCTCGATCGGCGTCTTGGAACGATCGGAGTGACCCTGTCGCAGAACATGCGTGTCCACGCGTTCCAGGAGCCCCTGCTTTTTCAGATCTTCGACCACGCGCTTGCGCACGACATACCTGTCCAGCCCCGCGTACGGACCGGCCGCCTCGTTAAAGGTGCCGTCGGGCCTCATCAGGTCGATGGTTGGGAGGTCGTTCCGCAGTCCGGCCTGGTAGTCGTTGAGGTCATGTCCGGGTGTCACCTTGACGCAGCCAGTGCCGAAGGCCGGGTCGACCAGCACGGGGTCGGCGATGATCGGGATCCGCCGGCCGGTCAGGGGCAGGTCGGCCATCTTGCCCACGACGTGCTTGTACCGGGGATCTTCCGGATGGACTGCGACCGCCGTGTCGCCGAGCATGGTCTCGGGGCGGGTGGTGGCAACGTGCAGGACCTCGGCAGAGTCGGCTACCGGGTACTTGATGGTCCAGAGATGGCCCTGGGTCTCTTCGTAGTAAATCTCGTCGTCGGCCACCGCGGTGTGGAGCTGGGTGTCCCAGTTGACCAGCCGCTTGCCCCGGAAGATCTTGCCGGCCCTGAACAGGTTGAAGAAGGTCCGTCGCACGGCGCGTGAGCAGACCTCGTCGAGCGTGAACCGCGTGCGGTCCCAGTCGCAGGAACAGCCCATGAGCCGGAGCTGGTTCAAGATCTGCTTCTCATACTCGTCCTTCCAGGACCAGATTCGTTCGACGAGCGCCGAGCGCCCCAGGTCGTGGCGCGACTTCTTCTCTTCCTCGAGCAGCCGCTTCTCGACGACCGCCTGGGTGGCGATCCCGGCGTGGTCGGTGCCTGGCATCCAGAGGCAGTCGTACCCCTGCATCCGCCGCCAGCGGATCAAGACGTCCTGAAGCGTGTTGTTCAGCGCATGGCCCAGGTGCAGCGCTCCGGTGACATTGGGCGGCGGAATCACGATGCAGTAAGCCGGCCGGTCACTGGCTGGGTCGGCGTGAAAGTAACCGTTCTGAACCCAGAACTCGTACCACCGATCCTGGGCATCCTTGGGGTCATATTGCTTGGGGATCTCGTTGATATTCATGCGGATTCTTTTGAAACGAATGTGATCGGCAACGGGGTGTTGGTGGCATGCTTTTCATGACGTCGAGGCGGATGGAGGCAGAAGATCGGCGACCTGGATCACTCCGATCTCCTTCCCGAGCAGAAGCACCGGCACGGTCCCGCCCTCCGGATAGGAGACGCTTGCCGAGTAGCTTGCCATGGCCCCCTGTCCGACCGGGCGAGTGAAAACCTCGATGCGCCTGTGGTGCAGGTCGAGGATCCAGTAGACCGGAACCCGGGCGGCGGCATACCGCCGGTACTTGTCCTGAAAATCGGCCTTCTGAGTGTGGTGGCAAACCTCGACGATGAGCGGAACCTCGGACGCTGACGGTGGCTGAGGGCGGTAGTCACCGGACCGGCCGACGGCCACCACGACGTCGGGCTCGGGCAGGCTCCGCTTGCCCTGGCGGAGGGACTTCTCTTCACGAACGTGGAAACCGGTGGGCAAGAGACGCCGCAGCGCCTCGGCGACCTGGCCGACGGCAAAGTTGTGGGGCTCTTTCTTGACCATCTTGTAGAGCACCCCCCCGATCAATTCGAGATCATCTCCTTCGGGGATGATGCCCGCCTCGAGCATCCGTTCGAGCTGGTCAGCGGTCAGGCGGTAGGGACGCCGGCCGGCATCCGGCTTCCGAAGTTGTGTCGACATGCCTCGGTCTCCCAAGTCATTCTCCATGCGTTCGTGTGCTCACCACTGCGGCTTCTGCTCATTCCCTGGCTGAAGTGCCTGCGCGAGGTAGCTCATCTGGCCGATGTGGTTGTTCATGTGAGCGGCGCAAACGAGGAAGAGGCCGAGCCGAGTCTGAATGGGGACGTTGTGCTCGACGGCGACCTTGAACCCTTCGTCGTCGAGTGAGTGCAGCGTGCTCTTGACCATCGCCACGGCCTCGTGGAACTGGCTCAGCAGCACTTCCACTGGAGGATGGGCTGGATCGGTGAACTCCTTCTCGCGCTGACGCTCGTAACCGCTGCCGGCGATCATGGCCCCGATGTAGTGATTCAGGTTACCGGTCAGATGCAGGACCAGGTGGCCGACGCTGTTGCCGAAGGGGAAGGGTTTGGTCCAGAGCGACCCGGCGGGAACCGCGTGAACGAAGTGGTCGACGCGTTGGGCCAGGTGCTCGAAGTAGCGGGAAAACTCATCGTCGGTCAGCCGGGCGAGGTCGGATCTGAGCTCTGGCTCTGTCATGGTTGGTCTCCTTCTGGAGGTCTGAAAGAGTGTGCTGGATCGACAGTCATCGAGGAGCGTCGGCGGTCTTCGGCGGTCTTCTCGTTGGCCCGGGACCGCGCGTCCTTGGATAGCTTATATTCGAAGGCATCGATGAGCGCCAGCCAGCTTGCCTCGATGACGTTTTCGGAGACGCCGACGGTCCCCCAGACCGAGTCATGGTCGCGGCTTTCGATCACGACCCGGACGCGGGCCGCGGTGCCTGCCCGAGCATTGATGACCCGGACCTTGTAATCCGCCAGGTGCATCTCGCGCAGCCGGGGGTAGTGTCGCTCGAGGGCCTTGCGCAGCGCGCCATCGAGGGCATTGACCGGGCCGTCGCCCTCGCTGACGGTATGCTCCAGATGATCGCCGACTTGAAGCTTGATCGTGGCCTCGGTCAGGGCCTCACGCTGCCCCATGCGCGAGACGCTGACATGGAAACCTCGCTGGTTGAACCAATCGTTGGGCCGCTGGGCCAGCCGGTCGACAAGCAGCACGAACGACGCTTCGGCCGCCTCGAACTGGTAGCCCTCATTCTCCAGCTCTTGGACCCGGTCGAGGACGCGAGCGAGGAGCGCCGAATCCTGTTCCAGCCCATACTCGGCGAGCTTCTCGGCGATGTTCGACTTGCCGGAAAGCTCGCTCACGAGCACTCTGCGCTCGTTGCCGACGGTCTCGGGGTCGATGTGCTCGTAGCTGGCTGCGATCCTGCGCACGCCGTGAACATGCATCCCCCCCTTGTGAGCGAATGCGCTGGTCCCCACAAAGGGCTGATCAGGCCGAAAATTCATGTTGGCCGTGTCGTAGACGTAGCGGGAGACCTCCGTAAGGTGACTCAACTTGCCGGGCAAGAGCACCTGGTAATCGGGATACTTGATCGCCAGGTTGGCTATGATGCTGCAGAGGTCGGCATTGCCGCACCGCTCACCCAGACCGTTGATCGTGCCCTGGACCTGGCGCGCCCCGTGCCGTATCGCGGCCAACGAGTTAGCCACGGCCAGCTCGCCGTCGTTGTGCGTGTGAATGCCGAGCGGAACAGCGATCTCACGCGCGACCTTCGAGACGGCCTCGGCGATCTCTTCGGGAAGCGAGCCGCCATTGGTGTCGCAAAGCACGATCCAGGCGGCCCCGGCATCGGCGGCAGCCCTCAAGGTGCGCAGCGCGTAATCGGGATTGTGCTTGAAACCGTCGAAGAGGTGCTCAGCGTCGTAGACGACCTCGGGGACACTGGCCGCGCAGAAGGCAACCGAATCGGCGATCATCCGCAGGTTCTCATCGAGGGAGACGCCCAGCACCTCCCGGACATGCAAGTCCCAGGTCTTGCCCACGATCGTCACGACCGGGGTCCTGGCGGCTACCAGGGCTTTCATACCCTGGTCGTCTTCCGCGGCCAGGTCACGGCGTCTGGTCATGCCGAAGGCCGCAACCTTGGTGTGACGGAGAGAAAGCTCGCGCACGGCACGAAAATAGGAGGAATCTTTGGGATTGGAAAGCGGATAGCCCCCTTCGATATAGTCAACGCCCAGCTCATCGAGACGGGCGGTGATCATGAGCTTGTCCTGCAGGGAGAAGTTGACCCCCTCGCCCTGGCTGCCGTCACGCAAGGTTGTGTCGTAAATGGCGATTCGCGTCATGTGTTGTCTTGTCGGCCAGCGTGGTTGAATTTTCAGGGGACCTCTGGGCCCGGTTCGTCTCCAGATTCTACCAGACGGCGACCCTGAATCACGACTCCGAGACGCGCGATCACATCACTTGGTTCATTGGGGGTCCGCCGTCGATGCCGTGCGCCGAGCTGGTTCCAGCACTCCGCACCCGGCAGGGGTCAACAGGCTACGAAAGACGAAAGTGCATGGCCAGTACCTTCTTCATGCGCCGCGCCGATGGCGGCGTGCCGTTGGTTTCCATTCGCCGCGGGTGGTTCACTTGCTTCGGATGTCGAATTCCGCTAAATTGAGCAAGGAGGGTTGCCCCATGCCTGGCCTCTTGACAAACGCTGAACGAAGCTATCACTTCGACGTCCGGCAATTCCACCGCATGATGGCCGCCGGCATCTTTGAGGACCAGAAGGTCGAGCTGGTCGCCGGAAAGATTTATGCAATGACGGACCTGCCACCACACACCTTCGCCGTCGGGCGGCTTCACGAGGCGCTGCGGGCCGTGCTTCCGCAAGACGGGTGGACCATCCGGGAAGAAAAGCCTATCTTGATCGGCCGCTACTGGGCGCCCAAGCCGGACATTGCGGTGCTGCGCGGAAGCGACGCGATCTACGCCGCCCGGCACCCGCGACCTCGCGACGTCGCCCTACTGGTTGAGGTCTCCGACACGACCTACCACCGCGATCGTGGGCGAAAGTGGCGCCGGTACGCCGCGGCAGGCATTCCCATCTACCTGATTGTTCCACTCAAGGGCCCTGACACGCTCATCGAGGTTTGGACGGGGCCAACCGGGCGGGGCAGGGTGGCCCACTACACGGATGTGGTTCGCTACAGCGCACGGGCCGGTGAGTCGGTCCCCATCGAGCTAGACGGCAGTGAGCACGGCCATCTTGCTGTGGTTAATCTGGTCGCTCGGCAGGCTTAGAGGCGCGCCAATAGCCAGGACCCAGTGGCCGCACGTGCTGAATCGAGGCGAGCAGAAAAGGGGACGCAGCTAGAATCAATAACTAGTTGCGTCCCCTTTTCCAGTCCGATCACCGCGATGCAAGGACCGAGATGATGGCCATTGTCTAGGCGTTCGCGAGAGGAACCGTGCCGATCTTCCCCACGGACTCGCCGGGGGCAAGCCGATACGCCTTGGCACGGCCCTCGGCGTAGGCGACCACATCTTCGGTGTGGGCCGGGCAAGCGTACCCGTAGGTGTTCAGTTCGGCGTGGCTGCCGTCCTTCCAAGGTGCGGCGACCTTCATCACGGCGTAATCATCACAACCCGGGAGCGAACATTTGACGACGGTCTTCATAGGGGCCTCCTCAGGATGCGTCGTTCCCCCGATGAATACCTGGCCCGCCACGCGCCGCGGGCTTTCGGGCCACTCGACATATGGAAAACCACGGCCGTGCAAGGGATTGCATGCGGGGCCACCGTAGCCGAGGACACGCCGCCCGCCTTGAGGGGCGAGTCAGGCCCTAGCATGATCGGGTCAGAACTGTATGTCAATACTTCTACTCATTATTCTTGATTTTCGGATTGGCCGAACATGACGAACCAGTCGTAATTTTTGTCCCATCGAAATTCCCGTACCAGCCCCGCCGGTTCGCTTCCCAAGCTCGACCATCCCGAAGACGGCCGGATCCTGTTGGCGAATTCGTCTTCACCGTCGGGAACTGAGGAAAGCATCTTCGCTTGGGGAGCCTATCTTGCCCAGGCTCCGGCTCGTAGGGCTACCACGGGATTTCGCCAATCGTATCCCACCGAAATCGGGATGGCTGGTCTCATCACCTCATTTTCCGCACATCGCCGATTGATCATCTCCGAATTTCCAACGGAATGCCAGGTCAGCCGTCGTGGGCCCGTGGCATGCCCAGCAGGCTGAGAATCTGGCGTTGCAGCCGGGTCAGCTTGGTGGTGAAGACCACGGGCGGTTTCTTTCCGACCAACAGTGTGTGCCGTTGCACGCTCTCAAAGACCTCGATGAGTCGCGGCACCGTCGGGTACCGGCAGGCTCGGCCCTCGGGATACAACGGCATGGTCGCGACTCCCCGCCGGTCCTTCGCTCGCCGCAGTTCCCGCTCCAACAAGGACTCCACCAAAAGCGCCAAGGAATACAGTGGGCCCCAGGGGACATAGTGAATTGCCCTCGTAGAGTAGGGGGAATAGGAAGATGCAGATAAACTGCCCAACTTGCCTGGACCGTTTTCATAATTCACAATGTCCCCCTCGGTCTCCAATGTCCCCCTCGGTCTCCCGCCAACCGTCGGCATCCATGTGCCTTCCGCCTCAGCCCGGAGGGCCCCACAATTAGACCGCCAATGCCGCTTCGAAAAAGGAAACGGCCCGGGTCAAAGACGCTTCTAAGGAGACCAGCAGGATGGCCACGACGATCGAAGAATTGTGTGAGGAGATCCGCGCAAGTGCCCGCCGCGAGGAGTTTCCCATCGATGTCCCGGTCTACGAACGGTTCAAGAAAGACCCGTTTCAACCGATTCTCTATGCCGGCTCGCTCAAGGCTCCGGTCTGCATCTTCGGGCGCGACCTGGGCAAGGACGAGGTCAGACTTGGCCAGCCGCTGATCGGGGCCGGGGGAAAGCTCGTGCGACAAGGGGTGCTGCGGGCCTGGCAAGCCGAGGGATCCGCAGAGGTCGAGTCCCCCGGCGGATTAGAAGACGCGCTGCGGTACGCCCTTCTGACCAATACGGTTCCTTACAAACCGCCCGGCAACAAAGCCTATTCCGATCTGGTCAAGCAGCGTTTCCGGCCGCTGATCCTCGAGCTTCTCACCCGGTTCTGGACCGGCCATCACATCATCCCTCTGGGCACCGAGTCGTTCCGCTGGTTCGAGCCTTATGGCGACCTTCAAGAGTTTCGCGCGCGCGGCCGCAGTGAAGCACGCTTCGACTCCGTGTTCCTATGCCGCTTGCCGGTTCCCAGCAAAGAACACTCCCGCTCTCAAGACAAGCTTGTCTCGGTCATGCCGCTTCCCCATCCATCCCCCTTGAATCGCCGCTGGCTCGGCGAGTTCCCGACTATGCTTGCACGCAGGCTATCGCAGGTTCGTCTCGAAACTGCCGGTCCCGGTCTGTGATGAACTGGTGGAATCTGGGCAGTTGGAGAAAGACGAGAGACCGGCAAGAACTGACCGTCTCAGCAGTCGTATCGATCTCGCGAAGTTGGACAGTCGCGCCGGCAGGGATGCTGATTCCGATTTGCTTAGGCTTGCGTAGTCCCTTGGAGCAAGGTAGCTTACGGAGATGATTATTCACGTTTTTTTTGTCATTTCCGGGAGGATGATGTGCGAAAGACGCAGATGGTGACCGATCGGGAGCTCGAGATCATGAAGATCTTATGGGCTCGGCAGAAGGCGAGTGTCCGGGAGGTTCAGGACGACCTGAACAGGGAGACCGGGCCGGTAGCCTACAGTACGGTGCAGACCTTGCTCAACATCATGGAGGAAAAAAAGGGCCTGGTCCGTCACGTCGTGGAGGGTAGAACGTTCATCTACTTTCCCAAGAAGTCGTCAGAGCGGACCATCCGCGAGCTGACGAGGCGCTTCGTCGATCGCGTTTTCGACGGGGCGCTGGATCGGGTGATGGTGGCCCTGCTGGACTCGAAGCCGCCGACCCCCGAGGATCTCGAACGCCTCCGTGCCATGATCGACGAGGCGCAGCGGCAATCCATTCAGAATCCCAACGGACACGAGGAGCTACTGATCCAAGCGACTTGACGCCAATCGAGACCGTTCAGGTCATGCTCAAGCAAGTGTCCAGGGATCAAGGGCCAGGGAAGTGACGTCAGCGACGGCACCGACCTGGTCCTTCGCGATACTGGGGCGTTTCTGCGGTCGCGACTTGCCCAGGGCTCGTCTCGCCTGACGATCATATCAGTCGTGAAGTGCACCGCCATCATTCGAGACTGATGCGCCCAACACTTTCTGGTGACGTGGTAAAGCCCCAAGTCACCTCCAGACTGCCATTTTGGCAAGCGAATCTGGGCCCAAGGGATTGTCTGTCAATTTGACATCGAGCACGCAAAGCCTCGGCGCTCGAGGAGCCCTGGATCGTGGCTGGATGACTGTTCTTAAGTATCTATTGGAATTCATTTTATGTCGCAGTAAGAGGTGCCTTTCCAGAAAATTCGGCCAAATTGGCACGAGCTCTGCTTTCAGGACTCTTCGGAAAACCCGAACGTTGTATTCTGGAGGGCGGTTTCATGAACGGTACGCAGTGGCAGGGGCGGTGGGACCCACTTCGTGAGCTGCAGCGCGAGGTGGGGCGACTGTTCAACGGTCTCGATCCCTTCCAGCCCTTGCGGAATGTCCGGCAGTATCCACCGGTCAATGTTTATGACGCGGGAGAGGGTTATATCCTGTCCGCCCAGTTGCCCGGGGTGGCTGTCGAGGAAGTCGAGCTGACCATCACCGGCGAGACATTAACGATGCGCGGAGAACGCAAGCGCCCCGAGGGGGTCAAGGACGACAGCTACCGCCGGCAGGAGCGACCCGTGGGACGGTGGTCCCGGACGATCACCTTGCCCGACCGGGTTGACAGCACCCAGGTGTCGGCCACGTTCACGAACGGTATTCTGACGGTCAACTTGCCCAAGGCCGAAAACGCCAGGCCCCGACACATCGCGGTGAACTCGGGCAGTTGACCTCCGCGCGGTCGTTCCAGGACGATCCATCCCATGGGAGCCCTTATCATGAAAGCCACGCATCCTTCGATCCGCGTCACGGTCGGTCACCAGCCGCCGCAGGCAGCCGCGCCGGGGGCGTTTGCGGAGGCCAGCCCGGAACTGCAACAGGCCTTCACTCCTCCGATCGATATCCACGAGGGCCCCGACGGCCTGACCTTGGAGGCCGATCTGCCGGGCGCCACAGAGGCCAACCTGATCATCCAGCTCGAGGACAACGTCCTGAGCCTGCACGCGCGTATTGAGCCGCCGGCACCCGAAGGCGCCCGGACGCTTCACGAAGAGTATCACGTGGGCGACTATTACCGGTCGTTCATCCTCAGCGACGAGGTCGATCGCGAGCGGATCACGGCGGAACTCCGAAACGGGGTTCTTCGCCTCGTCCTGCCCAAGGCCGATCGAGCTCGAGCCAGGCGTATCGAGATCCGATCGTGAACCGGCCGGAACTGACCGGCGGGACAGTCGCCCTCATGAACCTGTCCACCGCGCAGCCGGCTCGCTCAAGACCCGCGTCAACCGCGGAAACCACCATCCGTCTTTGGTCAATTCCTTACAAACTTCTGGAGTCAATCCATGGGCCGGTCAAACCAGTGGCGTCGCGAACCCTTCATCCCGTTCAATTTTCTTCAAAACGAGCTGGTACGGGTGCTCGAGGACTACTTTCAGCCAGAGGGCCGCGGAGGTGGACAGAGCCCTCCCACCGATCTGGAGCCCTCCGGCTGGAGCCCGCTCATCGACGTCTACGAGACCCCGGAAGACACGATCGTCGTGGCCGAGATTCCGGGCGTGGATCCGACGAAGATCGAGCTCTCCATCAGCGGCAACTTGCTGATTCTCCGAGGCGTGAAGGAAATCGGCGAGCTGCCTGAAGCACAGCTCCAGGTCAGGGAGCGGCGGTTCGGCACGTTCCTTCGACAGGTCATGGTCCCCGGTGATGTCGACTTTGATGCCGCCCAGGCGGACGCCAAGAACGGCGTCCTGACCGTCCGGATGCCCAAGCGCCGGGCGGCCCAGCCGCGGACCATTCCGATCCGTCCAAGCTAAACGCCGGCGCGAGAATCGACGAGCAATTCCAGCCCCAAGGGCGACTGGAGACCTAAATCGAGTTGCTTGATTTTGGAACAAAGAGGCCTGGCCGCTGAAAAAAGTCGTAGAACGGAATTCATTCCGTTCCGTTTGTTTTCCACGCGCGGAACGGATTCCGCGATCGAACGGAATGAATTCCGTTCTACCCAGAAGATCGCCATTCTTCTCCGAATCACGCAATGTTATTTAGCGACGGCTTTGCTTGGCTCTCCAGCCGCCATCGCTCCTGTGTCACTCGTCGATCGCACGACGGCGCCGCCCGGTCGAGAACCGAAAGAACTCGACTGCGGCGGCGCTTGTGCTTGCTGCCGGGCTCGCCACCACGGATGACAGGGCCGTTTCATTTTCGGAGCGGGATTGGCGGTGTTTCCTGAAACCCCCCTGGCTGAAGCTGAGGGCGCCGGCCGGAGCCGACTGGCGGGAAGCTGCTCGGTTCACTGCGATGCTTCGCCGCGCGCCATGGCCTCGGGGTCGCCTGGACAAGCCTCGAGGACCATCCTCCAGAGCCGTCGGGCCTCGGCCGGGACGCCGCGCTCCTCGGCCAGGACGGTGAGGTTGCGCAGGGTGAGGTGGCCGTAGATGCCCTGGTCGACACTACAGAACTGGTCGGTTCTTTCTCGCCACTTCCCACTTCCCACCTCCTCCACATTCACTGGCCACTGGCCACTCGCCACTATCCGCTCGCCACTCGCCACTGTCCACTCGCCACTATTCCGAGAGGGTCATGCAATCGCGCTGGAGCTTCCGTTCCCGCAGCGCCGAGTCGGTGTAGCCGGTGTGCCGGACCGTGACCTCGGTCCACCGCACAGGCACGTTCACCCGCCGCAAGGCCGGCAAGATCTGCTCGTGGACCGCATACGTCCAGCGTACGTCTTCGCGCACCGAATTCCCGATTTCTTTCCGGCTCTCATCAATGACCGAAGGTCACCGATCTGAGCCAGGGATTGACCGGGGTGTTCCCGGAATGCACCGGAGTGACAAGGCTGAATCGCCTGTCCTCCGCTCGCCCACGGGGCGGATATCCCCCGAGCCGCGCCGTCGTGGTCGTCCGCCCCGCGAAAAGATCAACTGGCACCGGATATCCTCGACACCGGATATCCTCCTGGGCTCGGAATGGCCGCGATCAGGCCACCCTGGATGCAACCTCCAAGACCGTCGCAAGAAGCGATTTTACATGGGAGAAGTGGGACGTTCTTCCGGCCCTTGGAAACGGGCGTTCACTCGATCTCGTAGGTCGCGCCGCTCGGGTCGCGGGGAACGACCTGCTGGGCTACGCAGTCGACCAAGAGGTCGAGGTCTTCGAGCACGATCGCTCCAACCAAGGCCGTCTCGCGTTTCGGTTCGCTGATGGCAGTGAACACGCCATCGCGTCCCAGGAGCTGGACGAAAACTCCCTTGACCCCTCGGCGCCGGGCCTTGCGGCCATCGGCGTAGCGAACATTGACCGGGTCGCCCAGCGGCAGGCCCAGCCGTTTCACGACGTCCTCCGGCAGCACCAGCTTCGTCGCCCCGGAATCCACGACTCCCTGGATTGTCTCCCGACGCACCTGATCCGGAGGCATCAGGCCGCGCTGCGTTAAGGTCAGGTCCCCGTAGTTGGCAACCTCGAGCTCGACGCTGAATCGTCCCACTCCGTTGGCTCCTTTGGATCGCACGGCTCTGCTCCTTCCGATAAGGCTCGGATGGTTTCCCCGATCATTGCATGATACGTGTTTATCCAAGACCCAGCAAGGGGGCCGATAACGGGACGGGAGTCATTTTTTTGAGTGTCGGAGCGATTGTCGCTATCCTCAGGCCGAACGATGAGCTCAAGAACGACTCCCGGACTCTTGGTCAGGGGTCAGACTTGGTTCTTCATTTCTTGCCCGATCAGGTCCGGGCCCTAAAAACCAAGAACCAAGTCTGATCTCGGGGGTATCCACTATTTACGGTCGAAGACCTGCTCGGCCAGCTCAAGGAAGATCGCCGACTCGCACGGGTCGGGCGACCGCTCGGCGCGACTGGACGCCGTGGGCATGACCGTCACCCGAACCCCGTTGACTCCCAGGTCGATCGCCTCCGCCGCTCTACCCGATCCCAGCTCCGCCGGAAACCGCCGGGCGGGAAGTTCCAGAGTGGCGAGCACCTCGTCGAGCGACGTTTCCCGCTCGGGGTCGAGAATGCCAGTCGTGAGCACTCGGCAATCCATCCCGCGCCCGCCAGCAGCTCGAGCACCTCCCGCGTACACAAGGCCGCGCCGCTGGAGGGGTCAAGGTAACAGTGGATCGAGGCCAAGAGCAGGCGCATGCGTCACCGGAGAGAAGGGCCGTGATGAGAGGTATTGATGGTGATCGGTTCTTGCAAAACGAAACCATTGCGATCGCGCTTGTGCCGTCAAGAAGAGACCAAGTTCCTGAGACCCTCGCAAGACTTGGTCGATCTTGTCGTAAAATCAGTATGTCGGGACAGTGCGGAGGGTCCTGGATAATTCGCTGTGGGACTCAGGCCCGCGCGTCCGCCAAGCGGACGGGCTGCCCGGCGTGTGTGTCCTTTGACACGCGGAGACCAATCCGCCTGATATGGCGATGCCGGAAGCCGGCACGCGGACAAGCTCGGCCGACCCTGGATAGGGCGGCCCAGACCGGCGCGGAATGGTACGGGCAGACCTGGAAACTGGGTAACACGTGTCCACAAGGTGCCGCCGGAAATAGTGGCGAAAGGTAGATGGCGGATACCGGATGCCAACTGGCGGATGGCAGATGGCGGATGCCGGATGCCAAATGGTAGATGGCGGATGCGGGCGGATGACGAGTACGGGGTGAGCTTGGGTGGCTACGTAGCAGGCAAGAGCAGCGAGCCGATGGCACAAGCGTATCCGGATTTTCTCGCTGAGGAGCACCAGGAACCTTAAAAGGCGCCAAACAAAGCCAAATTGGAATCGACACAAGGCTCAGAATCGCATTAACTTGAATCAGAAATGACCGGGTCGGCGGGGCGAAAACAAAGCCAAAGTTCTGTGGAGCTCGTGTCATCCCCAATCGGGGAATGAAACGGCCCTGCGCGGCCCTGCTACTGATGACGTCGCCCCATCCGGAAAATGTGGTAAATTGGTCTCGTCGCAATTTGCCTCACACTCAGCGGAGAGTCACGCGATGCAGACCGAGAAGATCATCACGTATTTGGCGATGGGAGTTGCCGGCCTGATATGCTTGCTCTTCCTGCTCGACTTGGTGGCGGGAATCTTCGGCCGGAACATCGCGATGGACATCCTGTTCATTCTCGGCGGCGCGTTCCTGCTCTGGCAGGGAGTCGAGACGATTTTCGAGCTCCGCTGACCGGGGTCAGATCGTCACGCCAGGCGAAGGAATGGCGGAGAACCCGTGATCAATGCCCTCTCCGTTCGGCCGCGACACGATCCACAATGGCCCGTACCAGGACTTCCCAGGTATATACCCGCGCCTCGACGGTGACGTCCCATCCGAGTCGGGTCACGGTTTCCGACGTCACCGGACTCAGGGTGGCCAGTCTGACCTGACGACCGACCAGGCTCCGAGCGGCTTCCGGCAAGAGCGCGTGCAGCCTGGTGGCGATCGCAGAGCTCGTCAGGGTGATCCAGTCCACCGTGCCGGATTCGATGCGCCGGGCGACGAGTTCGGGTAAAGCCTCGGCGTCTGCATTCTGGTACACGGCCACCTGGTGGATGTCGGCCACCTTATCGAGCTCTTCCCTGAGCACTGCCCGGCCCCGGTCAGCGCGAGCAAGTAGTATCCGTCGGCCTGCGGCTCGAGCTGAGAGCGCCTCGGCAAGGGCTTCCGAGCGATACGAGTCGGGAACAAGATCGGCACGCAGATGATAGCGGGCCAGCGTCTGTGCGGTAGCCGGTCCGATCGCTGCCAGCTTCAGGTGCCCGAATGCACGCAAGTCCGAGCCCAGGCTCAGCAGTCGCTCCAGGAAGAAACGAACCCCGTTACCCGAAGTGAAGACCAGCCACTCAAACTCGGGCAGGCGGCCGATCGCATCGTCGAGCGGGCCGGAATCGGCAACCGGCAAGATCTGGACGGTGGGAGCGAGCAAGACCTCGGCACCGAGCGACTCCAGCCCCGGCGCGATCCGCACTGCCTCGTCCAACGGCCGCGTGACCACGATCCGCTGCCCGAACAAGGGAAGCGACTCGTACCACGACAGCTCGCTCCGTCGCTCGACCACCGACCCGACGACCAGCAGAGCAGGGGGGTGAATATCGTGGCCCTGCGCCTCCTCGGCGATCGTTGCCAGCGTCCCCTCGAAGACGCGCTGAGCCGGCACCGTTCCCGACTCGATAACCGCCGCGGGTGTGCGTCCATCCTTCCCCGCCTTGATCAAAGTGCGGCAGATTGCGGCCAGGTGGGTCACCCCCATGTAGACAACCAGCGTCCCAGGGAAGCGGGCCAGCGCCGACCAGTTCAGCCGGATCCGCTCGACCCGGCCGGACCTTGGTTCCGCCTCGCCTTCGGGGTCTTCATGACCGGTCACGAACGCGACGGCCGAGGAGAGTCCTCGATGAGTGACAGGGATTCCCGCGTACGCTGTCACCCCGACCCCCGCAGTAACTCCCGGCACGATCTCGAAGGGAACCCCGTGGCGCGCGAGGTGCTCGGCCTCCTCGGCCCCGCGACCGAAAACGAAGGGATCCCCCCCCTTGAGCCGGACGACCACCCGTCCGGCCTGGGCGTGCTCGAGCAAGAGCGCATTGATCTGATCCTGGTCGAGCGTGCAATGCCCGCTCGATTTGCCGGCACAGATCCGGATTGCATGGGGAGGTGCCAGGTCCAGCAGCCGGGCGCTGGCCAGATGATCGTAAACCACCACATCGGCGTGGGCTAATACATCAGCCCCGCGCACGGTCAAGAGTCCAGGGTCCCCTGGCCCCGCGCCCACGAGATAAACGATTCCCCGGCTCGAACTCATGCGTCGTGCTCTTATCCTGCTGGACTCGCTGCCCCCGCCTTTTCACCCTACTGCCCGTCGCATGTCTTGGCCAGAGCCGCAGGCGGATGACAGTGATCCCCATGCCTGGACGGGAATGCCATAATCCGATGAGAAAAGAGCCGCCGGACATGAGAGCAGAGTCGCCGGACATTGAAGAAGAATCGCCGGACAGAGCCGGCTCCTGCGAGTTCTCGGTCGAAGGGGCTCGGTCCCCGATCCGAGCAGTTTCCATCAGACTGGGACACCACCAGATCGCAAGTGGGGTCGCCGTTCATGGGAACCGGAACCTTCCACTGGACGAAAGAACGCTTGGAGGTGTAAGAACGCCATCTTGCAGAACCCGCTGGCACGACGTGCCGGATGACGCCGGGATCGACCGCGAGCTCGATGGTCTTCCCGTGGAATACACCTTCCACGATCTCTCCCATGCCGGATTCCCGAAACAAAAGAGACCACAACGATGCAAGATGAAGCAGATCTGCTACACTCAAAGTCCCTCTACTACCGCTACGGCAAGCCAAAGCCGCTCTTTAGGCGTCTTATCTCACTTGGCAAGACGTGGCCCGTCTACTGCGAGCGGTGTGCCAAGCCCGTTTCCATCGGAAGTCTTGTCATGGGTATCGAAATCTCTGGGGAGACACTGAGAGTCTGTTCCAAAAGCCTCAAGCGGCGTGTTTCGGGCGATGTCCCTCGAACCGGAAGCGTTGGCTCTCTGAGACCGGGACGGGGTAGAGCCGGCGGAGGTAGTGATGAATCGCTGCGATCTTCACCACCGCCTCGTTCGAGCTCGGCGTGTGCTCGTAATCCTTGCTCAACCGCCGATACCGCCCCAACCAGGCGAAGGTCCGCTCCACCACCCAGCGGCTCCTCAGCGGCACGAACCGCCGCTCCCCGGGCGCGCGGCTGATCACCACCAACTCGTACCCCCGGTGATGGACCCGCAGCCAGCGGTACAGATCGTAGTTGTGATACTTGTTGTCCGCCTGCACCCCCTCCAGTCGGTAGAACTCCTTGCTCGGCATCTGGGCGAAGAGCCGCTGGGCCGCCGCGGCGTCATCGACGTGGGCGGCCGTGACGACCACGGCCAGCAGCAACCCCATGGTATCCACGACGATATGACGTTTGCGGCCGCAGACCCTCTTGCCCCCGTCGGTGCCAACCTCCTGGCCGCCGCCGGCGGTCTTGACCGACTGGCTGTCGATGCAGGCGACGCGGGGCGAGGTGGGTCGGCCGGCCGCCGCGCGGAGCCGGACGCGGAGGATGTCGATGATGCGGTCCCAGGTGCCATCCCGCTTCCAGGCGTCGAAGTAGTTATACACGGTCCGCCACGGGGGGAAGTCGTGGGGCAGCGCCCGCCAAGTGCAGCCCTCGTGGGTGATGTAGAAGATGGCGTTGAGGACCTCGCGCATGTCGGTCTTACGCGGCCGCCCGCCGGGCCGGGGCGCGGGGATCTCGGGCTCCAGCATGGCCCATTGGGCCTCGGTGATATCGGTCGGGTATCGTTGGCGTTTCATGTTCCATTATACGCAACTCACCCCTTTTGGAACAGACTCTGAGTATAGCCCAACTCTTAGAGGCAGTCAACGTGGATTTGAGAAGGGAAAAAGGAAGGGGAAAAGGGACATCACTGACATCAACCGTTTGTGAGGGGGGAGCCTCGGGGACATGCACGTAAACGCTTGATTCAAGCGGCTTAGGGGCTAAGGAAGCGTTATTCAGTGACGTCCCTTTTCCCCTCCCCCAACCGGTGGGGTCAGACCGAGTTTTTAGCTAGCTAAAAACTCGGTCTGACCTTGCGCCAAGTAGCTCGGGAAAGGAGAATCATCTCAAATGTGAAACCTTTCATCGAAACCCTGCGGGTAACTAACTCCGTCCGGCAGAGCCGGGCCAGCAGCCGGAAGCGAGTCTTGCGCGGTGGGTGGGAGACCGCCCCTGCGAAGCGTAGACAGCGAGATCAAACGCTGTGTGATTGAGCCCCGAAATCAGAACTCGTGGTGAGCCCTCGTCGTGGTCAGTCGCGGGGGCCGCGCCAGGCAACTCACTCATGGTCCACTCAGCCTGCCTGGTCACGCCGGGGTCGGAGGAACAT
>JAFAHT010000134.1 GCA_019237095.1 Planctomycetaceae bacterium | reverse complement strand
TACTACTTTGTCAACTGAACCTTTGTTGAACTTTGGCCGTAGAACGGGTATGAAGACTACCCGAATCCCGCACGCTCCCAGCACCCCGCTGGCCGAACTGGCCGAGTTCCTCGCCCCCTTCCGCGTCCACTTCAAGCGGAGCGAGGGACCCCAGACCCTCGAACGCTACCTCACCGGATTGCTCACCGAGCATCCCAACAAGAACTGCGACACTCTCGCTCATGTCATCCCCGGCACCTCCGAGCAGCGACTTCAGGGACTCTTGACCAGCATCGACTGGGACGAGGATGACCGCAACGGTCAACGCGTCCAGGACATGCTCCGGCTGCCCAGCGAGGGCGACGGCGTCTTGATCTTCGACGATACCGGCTTCGCCAAGCAGGGCAAGTGCTCCGTGGGCGTCGCCCGCCAAGACTCCGGCACCCTGGGCAAGACCGGCAACTGTCAGGTCACGGTCAACTGCCACTACGCCGAGCGCACGATCGCCTGGCCAGTCGCCACCCGGCTCTACCTGCCCAAGGACTGGGCCAGCGACGCCGACCGCCGCAAGAAGGCCAAGGTGCCCGAGGAGCTCGCCTTCCAGACCAAGCCGCAGATCGCCCTGGCGCTGCTGGACCGAGCCAAGGCCTGGGGCGTCCGCTGGGCGTGCGTGACCGCCGATGCCGACTACGGCGACAACCCCAACTTCCTCGACGGCCTGGAGAAACGCCGACAGCGTTACGTGGTCGCGGTCCGCGCCGACTTCGCCGTGAGCTTGAGCCGACGGGGCGGGGAGGTCCGGCGGGCCGATGTGCTGGTCGGGGCTCAAGCGGCGCGGTCGTGGCGCTCGGTGGCTTGGCGGGAGGGGAGCAAGGGCTGGATGCGCGGCCGATTCCTCGCGTTGCGCGGCTGGCGGGTGACGTCGTCGGGGCGGCGTCGTGCGGGCTGGCTGATCGGTGAGGATGCCTCTGACGGTAAGCGCCGGTACTCCTGGAGCAACTTCGGTCCGGAGGTGGCATTGGAGCGGTTGGTGGAGTATGCGCACCGGCGGCACTGGGTCGAGCAATATCATGAGGAGGCCAAGGGGCTCTTGGGCTGGGACCAGTATCAGGGCCGGCTCTGGCGGGGCTTCCACCGGCACGCGGTGAGCGTGATGCTGGCGTACAGCTTCCTGGTCTGGCAGGAGTGGCAGCGACGGGGAGAGCGAACCTGCCCGGGACGACCGCGGCGGGCTTTTTCCCCCTCGGCCGGATCGGCGTCGCGTATCGCTACCGGAGGTGCATCGCCAGGTCTGCGACTGGCTCCGCTTCGAAGCGGCCAAGGAGTTGCTGTTGCGTGAGCTCATGAGCGTGCCAGAGCAGGTCCCTGCGTAACTGACAAAGTAGTACTAATGAGGATTTAGGCATCGAAGGCCGAACGGGCGGGGGGAGCTACTACCCAGATACGCTGTGCCCGAAACGCCTTCCCATCAAATCTCCGCGAGCACCCGGTGCGCGCAGGTAACCGCCAGCGCCCCGTCGCCGACGGCGAATGCGACCCGCTTGGTCGTGTTGCTCCGCACGTCGCCCGCGGCGAAGACGCCAGGGCACGTCGTCTCGACCGTGCATGGCTCGCGGTCCGTCAGGGGCCAGTGGTCGGAGCGCGCGGCGTCGGCCCCGGTCAGGATGAAGCCCTTAGCGTCGACGGCGATGCTCGGGGGTAGCCAGCCGGTACGGGGCTGGGCACCGATGAAAACGAAAACCGCCGAGCAGTCGAGTTCGCGCGTACCGCCCTCCGTGAGCTTGCGGAGCCGCAGGCCCCTGAGCGTGCGGTCGCCCTCGACGGCGTCAACTTCGACGTGGCGGATGACCTCGATCTTCTCGTGGTTCTCGATCCGGCGGGCGAGGTAGTCGGACATGCTCTTGCGAATGTCACCCCCGCGCAGGAGCAACGTGGCCCCAGCGGTGTGGTCGGCCAGGAACATCGCCGCCTGGCCAGCCGAGTTGCCCCCACCCACGACGGCGGCGCGGCCGTTCTTGCACGAGCGCGCGTGCACCGAGGTGCAGGAATAGAAGATCCCCGCGCCGTCCCATCGCTCGCACCCGGCGACCGGGAGGCGCTGGTAGGTGGCGCCGGTCGCGATCAGGACCGTCCGGCCGCTGACGACCTGCCCGTCGTCAAGGACGAGCCGGTGCATCTTGTCCTCGCAGGAAATCGAACGGACCTCGACCGGGGCGACCAGTTCGGCCCCGAACTTCAGGGCCTGGAGGTAGCCCCGGTTGGCCAGGTCCGCACCAGTAAGGCCGGCGGGGAATCCCATGTAATTCTCGATCCGCGAGCTGGTCCCGGCCTGGCCGCCCGGGCCGAATCGGTCGAGGACGATGGTGGAGAGTCCCTCGGAGGCGCCGTAGACGGCGGCCGCGAGGCCGGCTGGCCCGGCTCCGACGATCACCAGGTCGAACGGCTCCGTGCGGATCTGGCGCTTCAGGCCCAGGCACTCGGCCAGCCGGGTGACCGTGGGCCGCGGTGAGCGCGTGCCCCGGTTGCAGGAGACGAACGGCAGTTGATCCGGGGCGACCCCCAGCGATTTCATGGCGGCCTGGCCGTCCGGCTCGTCGGCGTCGACCCAGGTGTGCGGCACCTTGTTCTTGTCGAAGAACTCACGGATCTCCGTCAGGTCCGGGTCGCCGAGGTGACCGAAGACGCGAACGCCGACGAAACCCGACCGCTCCAGCATGATCCGGCGCGTCTGGAACGCCTCGAGCAGCTTATCGCTGAGGTCGGGGATCTCCTGGATGACCCGGCGCAGCTCGCCCGGGCTGACGCAGTAGGCCCGGGTATCGCCTTTGGCGTAGGCCGAGATGGCGGCGGGGCGGTCGGTCAGCAGCGAGACGTCGCCCGTGAACTCGCGCCTGCCGTGGACGACAATCGTCTTCGAGACGTCGGTCGATTCATCCACGATGGCGATCTCGCCCGATTCGACGACGTAGAACGGCAGGCCGCGTTGCCCGGCCTGGAAGACGAGCTCGCCGTCCTTGAACGAGCAGATCGTCGCCAGTCCGGCCAGGCATTCGACCTCGGAATCGCTCAGCTTCGGGAACGCGAGGTGATGAACGTAATCGACTGTCGCCATAGCCTCGGACTCCTGGGGACCAATCCGACCACCCAGCCGTCGCGGCTTGGGCTGAATCTGCGATCCTCCCTGTATCTTGGGTCAGCCGTCAACCCTTCCTGGGTGGGGGCCGGGTTCACACCATCAAAACCGGCCTGACGGTGAAGCGGCGGCTGTCAGCGGACGTGGTGAACCCCCAAGTCGATTTGCCAAAGCGCACGTCGAGTGTCGGGGGGACCCGGGTGGGCTTTCTAGTCCGTCAGGCGGCCAGGACGGATTCAGAGCGGAGAGGATCAGGCTTTCCACAGGCCGGGGGTGAGAATCGCGTGATCGTCATCGTGGCGTATGGCGAAGCCCCAGCGGCCTCGTGGGCCGTTCCCGGGGCCAAGGTCGAGATTGGACGTATCGCCCCGCCGATCGCTGTGGAAGCCCGTGAGCATCGTACAATCGCGAACTCGCGATCATGATTTCTGTGAGCTGCGGAAGTGGATCGAAGGCACTAGTGTTCCGTCCATCTTCAAATGACGGGCAGCGCTCGCCGGAATTTCTTGAATACCCAGGACTTCCAGTTTCAAGAACCTGTCAATCGAAGATTGACGGGACACTAGGTACTTCGAGGATCTGGCAAACTGGTGCAACCGTGGGTGCAACCTGAATTGTAAGTCGACGTAAGTCTAAGCGGGCGAAGGGATTCGAACCCTCGACGTCCAGCTTGGGAAGCTGGCATTCTACCACTGAATTACGCCCGCGTGCGTGAAGGGAGAGGAACGATCAATCGAGATATTCAAAATTGCCTCGGCCGAATCGGTCTAAACCCATTACGACCCGTTAATTTAACATTTGCCCGGTCGATAAGCAACATCGGTTTTGAGCTCAGGGCCGTTCGCCGTTCGCGTTCGGTTCTCTTTGACACGCGCCTTGGTCGTTGATTATGCGATGAAACGTTCTTTCCACACAGGAGGTTTCTCGCATGGATGCGCCACCACGTCTGCTCGATCTCCTGAGATAAGTTCTTGATGCGTCGCGCCGAGGCGTAGCGATATCCGCCGCCAGCGGTGCTGTCGTTGCTCGTCTTGGCGGTTGCCCTCTCGATCCCCATTCGAAAGCGGAGAAGCCTTGCTGGGGACCGAGGGAGCGACCTGAACGGTTAATGCAGTGGCTTGATTGCGATGTTGCGGAACTCGACCGGGTCGTTGTGGCCGGCGAGACCAAAGAAGCCGGAGGCCCGGTCCTTGCCGGGGTGGGCGGAGTTGGCCATGAAGTTCTTGACGGTGCTCAGGTCGGTGTCGAGGATCACGGTGCCGTTGAGCTCGACCTTGACCTTCGAACCCTTCACGGTCACCTCCTGGAAGTTCCAGAGGCCAACCGGGCGCTGGTAGCCGACCTTGGCGGGAACCATGCCGTAGGCCGAACCGTGGTACTGGCGTGGGTCGAGCTTGCCGTACTTCGTGGTTGAGTCGTCAAGGATCTGGAGTTCGCACATGCCGACGTAGGCGGTGTCGCCCTCGCCCGGGTAGCGGATCGCCAGGCCGTTGTTGCCGCCGGGCGGAAGTCGAAACTCGAGGCGGGCTGCGAAGTCGGTCACTTCCTTGTTGTAATAGATCGTGCCCCCCTCTTCGGGCTTGCACATCAGGACGCCGTCCTTCACCTGGTACTGGTCGATCGGGCCGGCCCAGCCGGTCAGGTCCTGGCCGCTGAAAATCGTGCTGAACCCCTCGGCGCCATGCTTGGCCAGGATCGCATTGGCTTCTTCGCCAGGGATCTCCCGGACCTTGATGTTCCGCCAGCTGATTTCGCTGCCGTGAGTCTGAAGCTGGATTGGGCCCCTGGCCGGGATGGGATTAGCGCGATCCCAGTAGTTTTCCAGGATTGCATGGTCCACGACGTGCTTGCCGTTGAGGTAGATCGTGGTCCGCGCTCCAGTCTGGATGATCCGGAAGCTGTTCCACTGGCCGATCGGGTTGTCCGCCAGGGTCAGGGGGTCCTTGCCGGGGTTCCCGGGGCTGTTGTTCCAGAGTCCGCCAGAGCCCTTGTCGGCACCGAGGTTGGCATAGCTGGGTTCGGTGAAATCCCAGATCTGGACCTGCGGCGTGCCACGGAGATAAACGCCGCTGTCGCCCTTGGGGCCGATTTTGAAATCGACGCAGAGCTCGATGTCGCCGTAATCCTTGTCGGTGGTCAGGTAGACGCCCTGGCCGTCGTTGACGATCTCATGGTTTTCGACACGCCAATGCTCCTTCAAGTCCTCCGCATCCCTGGCAAGCTGCTTGGCCTTCTCGTCGCCACTGAGGGCAGCGAACTTCCGCGGATCGGCGGTCTCCTGACCGTGCCAGCCGGCCAGGTCCTGACCGTTGAACAGGGTGATGAAATTTCCCCCCTTCTCATCGGTCTGTGTCGGCGCCGCGGCGGCCCGTATTGGCGACGGGCAGAGAACGAATGAAGCAAGGCACGGGATCAGGATCAGGATCGTGGCAAGGCGACAGCGCATGGATTGTATTCCTCTCACTTGGTTTTTGTGACGAAGCTGTAGCGCCCAGAACTGACCTTGAGCACGGTTCGACCTCCCGCGCTGCTCTCAACCTTCACGCCTTCGGACTGATTCAAGGAGCGGCCGTTCTCGGTGATGGCTTCTGGTCCAGAGGCTGGCAGGATCACCGTGGCAGTTGTGTTGGCGGGGATGGTCGCGATGAGGGAAAGCGTCTCGCCCGCTTTGATCCAGGAGGTAGCGATCTGGCCGCGGATGCTCTGGTACGACGTTTCGGCATGGGTGAGGCGGCCACCGGGGTGGGGCTCGATGAGGATCTGCTTGTACGCCGGACCGTCGCTCTTGATGCCGCCGATATTCTCGACCATCCACTGATACACGGCGCCGAAGGAATAGTGGGCGAACGAGTTCATACCCGGGTCTTGGAAGCCCTTTTCAGGGGTCCAGCCGTCCCACCGCTCCCAGATGCTGGTGGCTCCCTGCTTGATCGAGAAGCCCCAGGAGGGAAAGGTGTCGTTGAAGAGGAGACGATAGGCCACGTCATGACGGCCGATCTTGGAGAGGACCAGCATCAGGTCCTTGGTGCCGATGAAACCCGTCGAGAGATGGTTGTTGTGCTTCTCGATATCCTCGACAAGATAGCGTGCGGCCTGCCTTGCCCTCTCACCGTCAACAAGATCGACCGCAAGGGCCAGAACGTAGCAAGCCTGGGTATCTCCCTTGATCCGGCCGTCGTCGCTGACGTAGGCATTATTGAATGCGGCCTTGATCGTCCGGTAAAGGTTGTGGAGACGGGAGGCGTCCTCGGTCTTGCCGAGGACCTCGGCGGCCTCTGCCGTTAGCTTGGTACTGAGGGCGAAGTAGGCGGTGAATATGACGTCTTTCGGAGTGTCGGCGCTGATGCTCAGCCAGTCTCCGAAACAGTGGTACTGGGTCGGTGGGAGCAATTCGGACGTGCTTCGCTTGCGGCAGAACTCGACGAACTTCAGCATCGAGGGATACTGCCGCTCGAGCAAGCGGCGGTCGCCGTAGACCTGGTAGATCGTCCACGGGCAGATCACGCCCGCGTCGGCCCAGGCGGGGCCGCCGTCGTCGCCGGCCACCTTCACGGGAGCGACCATGGGAAACTGGCCGTCGGGCCGCTGGCCGTCGGCCAAATCGACCAGCCACTTATTGAAGAATGCCTGGACGTCGCAGTTGAGCGTGGCCGTGCGGATGTAAACCTGGGCGTCGCCGGTCCACCCCAAGCGCTCGTCGCGCTGGGGGCAGTCGGTGGGGATGTCGATGAAGTTGGCTCGCTGGGTCCAGTAGCCGTTGCTATGGAGCTTGTTGAGCATCGTGTCGGAGCACTCGAACCGGCCCACGATGGGCGTGTCGCTGGAAAGAGCGATCCCGGTTACCGTGGCAACCGTGGGTGGTGACTTCAGCCCGGTGATCTCGACGTACTGGAAGCCGTGAAATGTGAATCGTGGCGACCAGGTCTCCTCGCCCTTGCCATCGCAGATGTACGTATCGATGCAGCGGGCGGAGCGAAGGTTGGTCGTGTAGATGGTGCCATCCGGGCTGAGCCGTTCGGCGAACCGGAGGGTGACCCTCTGGCCGGGCTCGCCGTGAATCTTGAGCCGCGGTACGCCGGCGAAGTTCTGGCCCAGGTCGAGCACGTACACGCCGGGTTTCGTCTCT
>JAFAHT010000561.1 GCA_019237095.1 Planctomycetaceae bacterium | reverse complement strand
CCAAAACGGAATGGAGGTCTACTCCGTCGACCAGGTCACCGGTGTCGACCCGATTTCGGGCCGAACCACGGAGTATCAACCGTTCTATTCGTTTCGTCATGGTGCACGCTTCGAGCAACAGCAGACCTTCTGGTATGCCACGCGCCGTCCGTCGCTCCAGCCGGCGGATCGGGGAACCGAGGTTCACCTGAGTCTCGTCGATCTCGGTTTCGATCCCCGGTTACCGGCCGAATCGACCCTGTTGGTGCGAACGACCTGCACCAACCGGGAGCTGCCCCTGATTCTTCAGAAGGCCGGCGAACGGCTTGCGTTCGAGCTCGAGGCCGCGGCGCCTCTGGCGCGGATCCGCTGCTTGCGATCTCCCTCGCCCCCCCAGCGGCCTCCGCTTCGCCGGGGGCTCTACTGGAGGCTCCTGTCCCATCTCTGCCTCAACCACCTCTCGGTGTCCCACGGGGTGGAAGGACGAGACGCACTGCAGGAGATACTCCGGCTTTACGACTTCTCCGATCCGGAACTGGACAAGCGTGCCGCGCTTGTCACCCAGCACCTGATTGATGGGATCACCTCGCTGACGAGCCGAGCGGTAGTCGCCAGGCCGCCGACCAGCGACGGCAGCTTCTGTCGCGGGACCGAAATCACCATCGAGTTCGACGAAGAGAAGTACATTGGCACGGGTACCTTCCTGTTTGCCTGTGCCCTGGAGCGATTTCTTGGTCTCTACACGTCGATCAACTCCTTCACCCAACTGGTCGCCACGACCACGAAAAGTGCGACTCCCTTCAGGACCTGGCTACCGAGGGCGGGAGAACACCCGCTGATCTGATTCTGGGAGAAGAGGATGAGCAACCCCGCCTCGAAAGCCAATGTCGAGAAGCCCTCTCGGGAGGCTGGTGGAGGAAGTTCCGTCGGGTCGGGGCCGTCTCGCAGGCTCTTGTCGCGACCGGGCCTCCTTCGGTCAGAAAAGGTGCCTGGACGTCCCTTTGGACTGGAGGATCGGCTTTTCCAGGAGCCCTTTTTCTTTGATTTCTTCCAGGCTGTGCGCATTCTCCAGCAAGTTGGTGGTCGCCGGCGGGTGGGTTACGCCGGCCCCCCCGAGGCTGAAGCCGTGAGGTTCCTGGCTCACCTATCCCTGAGCTTTCCCCCCAGCTCCATTCACGAACTCATCCCCCCCACCCCCGAGAGACCTGCTCCCCGCCTGGTTCAGGCCTTCATGGGGCTGACCGGCCCCAGCGGAGTTCTCCCGCGGCACTACACCGATCTGCTCTATCGCCTGGAGAGAGACCGGAGCGAGAAGAACCCAGAGAGACATGCACTTCGCGAATGGTTCGATCTGTTCAACCACCGTTTCGTATCGCTGTTCTACCGAGCCTGGGAGAAATACCGTTTCTTCGTCCCCTACGAGCGTGGGGAATCCAGCTTATCCGACCCCGATCTCTTCACGAGTTGCCTTTTCAGTCTGGTGGGTTTCGGCACGCCGTTCCTGAGGAATCGGCTTCGCGTCTCGGTCCGCGAGACCACGGAAGACGGCGAATCCCACGAGCGGGTCCTGGCGCGAATCGAGAATCTGACCTTGCTCCGGTACGGTGGGCTGCTGGCACATCAGGTGCGCTCCGCGGCCGGTTTACAAGCGATCCTCCAGGACTACTTCCAGTTCCCCGTCCGGGTTTGCCAGTATCAGGGCCAGTGGCTTCAGATCGAGCCTCGGAACCGGTCACGGCTTGAGGACAACGTCAACAATCAACTTGGTTTCACAACGGTCGTCGGAGAGCGCGTGTGGGACATCCAGAGCAAGTTCCGGCTCCGACTCGGCCCGCTCGATTATCACCAGTTTCTCGAATTTCTTCCTGATCGCAGCCCGATTCCCCAGCGCAAGGCACTGTACCTTCTCATTCACCTGGTCAAGCTCTATGTTGGTATCACACTGGATTTCGATACTCAACTGGTCCTCGAGAAAACCGAGGTTCCCGAGTGTCAGCTCGAAGCAGAGACGGCCTTCGGAGCCAGGCTTGGCTGGAACATCTGGTTGCGCAGTCAAGAGTTCGATCACGACCCCGACGACGCCGTGTTCGAGGGGAGGGAAGTCATCTTGATCACAAGCAACGATGGTCAATCAATCAGTGAACGAGTGCCGTGATCCGGGGCAGCGGAAGCGACGCGCCCGTCATCTCGTGAAGGACATTCGGTTGCGGATCTCCCGTCACCGCGTGGTTCCGCCCGCGCCCCTGGTGGCGTGAGTTCTGCAACTTCGAGCTCGCTATCGGCTTGGCCACCAGGGTGTTGCTGTCCTGGGAAGGACCACGAGGGAAGAGGACTTCCGATCGCAAGCTCAGTGCGGATAGAGTGAAGTTATCAGAAGTGCTCGCAAGCGGCGATAGACTCTGACGTTCCGGCGGTCACATCCCAAAGGTCAGTATCGCCCAATTTCGGGAGATCGCACATGCAGCCGCAGCCGGATGAGCGTCTTGGTGAGCGGGACCTCGAGACTTGGGACGGACCTGGGGTCGGGTCCTCGTCCCGTGAGGGTTCGGAGATCGACGAGACTACTCTAGGCTTGACCCCGCCATTCTCACCACCGACCCAGTCCGGGGATAGCCAGGAAAGTGAGGAATCGGACGACAGTACGCCGCAGCCGGCGAGCGAGAAGTCTGAGGAGTGGGACATTGCTCCACCCCCCCTGATTGCGAAGGGACAAGACCTCTTCGGCAAGTACCGGCTCCTCGAAAAAATCGGCGAGGGAGGCATGGGCGAAGTCTGGCTGGTTGACAACCTCCAGCTTGACAGGAAGAGCGCCTTGAAACTGATCAAGCCCGAGATCGCCTATAACGATAAGGGATGGAGGCGGTTCCAGCGCGAGGCTCGGCTCATGGCCAAGCTCGAGCACCCCAATGCGGTGGTCGTCTACGACTTCAAGCGAACCCACTCGATGGGCTACATCGAGATGGAGTTTGTGCGCGGGCGAAGCCTCGACAAGTACCTCAAGGAGCACGAGGGGGAGCAACTCTCGCTCGAATGGATCGCCGCGCTGCTTGACCAGCTCTGTGCCGTACTGCAGGAGGCCCATGGTCACCTCGATGAGAAGAGCGGTAAGCCCAAGCCGATCATCCACCGCGACCTCAAACCGTCCAACCTCATGCTAGTGGATCGCAAGCCACTAGGCCAGAACCTGAAGGTTCTGGACTTTGGGATCGCCAAGATGATCGAGGAGGATGGCGGCCCAGAGGTGACTCTGACGGGTGCCGGGGATCTCCTTGGCACGCCCGCTTTCATGAGTCCCGAGCAGATCCGGGGCGGTTGGGGGAAGGATGCAGAGCACGAGGTCGACAACCGGAGTGATCTCTACTCGGTCGGAGTCCTTCTCTATCAACTGCTGACTGGCAAGGCTCCGTTCCGCCGACGGGATTCGTTCGCGCTGCTCGCGGCACAACTCTCCGAGCCGCCGCCATCGATGAAGGAAATGAACCCCAAAAGCGAGATCCCCCCATCGGTCGAGCGGCTGGTCATGCAGTGCCTCGACAAGGACCCCACGAAGCGTCCCCAGAACGCCCAGGAACTGTCACGGATGTTCCGGGAGGCGGCCGGACTGTCCGTGGGACCGTTGCAGCCCAAGCGTAGCCTGTGGCTGGCAGTCGGCGCAGCCTGCGTCGGCATTGGCCTGCTCGGCGTCCTGGCCCTCTCCCTGTGGCGGTCCCCCAGCCCTGGCGACGGGCTTCCCCCGAAGCCACCCGCTACCTCGAACGTGGGGTTTGGAAACGAGCCCGTCCGCACGCCCGCCACGCCCTGGCTCCCCGATGGCTACAAGCAGGAGGAGTCGAGCCCGCTCGCCGAGGGCTCCGACGAGTACCAAAGGATTGTGCGCAAGGCGGACAACGTGGTCTTCCACCGCTTCGGGCGGGGGATTTACCTGCCCGAAGGCTACGAGCCCGCGACGGAGGACTGGGACCCCAATTCCGGGGCCTGGCCGCCAGCCATCGTTCGCAAGCCGGAGAACGTCCGATTCATCTTGATCTCCGGCGGGACTTACCGGCGCGGTGATCCC
>JAFAHT010000505.1 GCA_019237095.1 Planctomycetaceae bacterium | reverse complement strand
GCGCCTGGTGGCCGACAGCGAACACGAGGCACTCCTGGCCACGCTGGCAGACGACGGCCTGCGGCAGGTGTTGCTCACGGCAGCACTGGCCAGCCCCCACCCCGACGCCGCGGGCGCGTCCGCGCACCGGACCGACGTCGCGATCGTCCAGGCCGCGCGTGACGCGGGCCTGTTCCAGGCACTGTCGCACGAGCGCCGGGGCGAGGCCCCCTTCGACCCGGGCCGGCCGTTCCACGCCACGGCCCTCGCGGACCGCGTCTGCGTCAAAGGGGCGCCGGAAGAGATTTGTCTCCGCTGCACCCGCCTGCGCCGTGGCGACTGTGACTCGCCCCTGGATGAAGCGGGCCGGCAGGCGCTCCTAGATCGGGCTCGCGGCTTGGCCGACCGGGGCCTCCGCGTCCTCATGGTTGCGGACGGCTCCCCCGACGTGCCGCTGGAGGACCCCGGGAACCTGGTGGCCCTCGGCTTCATCAGCATCAGCGACCCGCTCCGGCCCTCGGTGCCGGCGGCCGTGCAGCGCTGTCGCGAGGCGGGGGTCCGGCTCGTCATGATCACCGGCGACCATCCGGCGACCGCCCGGGCCATCGCGCGGGAAGCCGGCATCCTCGATGAGGACGGGGAGATCCTCACGGGGGGCGAACTCGCCGAGCTGCCCGACGACGAGCTGGACCGGCGGCTGGAACGGGCGCCGGTGATCGCCAGGGCCACGCCGCTGGACAAACTCCGGATCATCGAGGGACTGCGACGCCGGGGCCACGTCGTGGCCATGACCGGGGACGGGGTCAATGACGCCCCCGCCTTGCGCCTGGCCGACGTCGGGGTCGCCATGGGCCGCGGGGGGACCGAGGTTGCGCGCCAGGCTGCCGCGGTGGTGCTCACCGACGACGATTTCTCCACGCTGGTGGAGACGTTCGTCGAGGGGCGCAGCTTCTGGCGGAACATGCGCCGTGCCCTCAGCCTCCTGCTGGGTGGCAACGTCGGCGAACTCGAGCTGATCGTCGGGGCGACCGTCTTGGGGTTCACCTCTCCCTTGAACACGCGTCAGATCTTGGTGGTGAACCTGATCACGGACGCCTTGCCTGCGCTCTCCATCGCCATGCAGCAGCCGGAACACCGAAACCTCGCCGCGCTGGCACGGGAGGGGATCTCGGCGCTCGACGCGACGTTGCGCCGGGACGTGATGAGGCGCGGTGCCGCGACCTCTTTGCCCGCGCTGGCGGCCTACATCATCACCCGGCGTACGGGCGGCCGGGAGGAGGCCGGTTCCACGGCCTTCGGGGCGATCGTGATGAATCAACTCGCTCAGACCTTGGACGCCGGCTGGTCGGAAGGGAACCTGAACCGGTCGGTCTTGGGGGCCGTGGGTGGGTCGGCCGGCATGCTCCTGGCCACACTCAGCGTCCGGCCGCTCCGCGACATGCTCGGGTTAACCGCACTGACACCCCTGGGCTGGGGCTTGATCGGGACGGCGTCGCTCACAGCCGTGGCGATCAGCCGTGGCTTCTCTTCGGGCAACTTTCCCCTTTCCTTCTCACCCGACCTGGCCCACGACCCGAAGGAGAAGACGGACCCCCGGCTGCCTCCATGACTCGTCAAAGCAAGATGGCAAATCCGGGCTGATTGTCGACCTTTATCGCTCCTCGATGGGCACGTAGGCCATCTCTTGCAGCCCCGTGTAGAGCTGTCTGGGACGGGCGATCCTGACGGCGGGTTCGGCTTTCTGCTCCCTCCAATGCGCGATCCATCCCGGCATCCGCCCGATCGCGAAGATCACCGTGAACATGTTCCGCGGAATGCCGACCGCCCTCATCAAGATCCCGTTGTAGAAATCGGCGTTCGGGAACAGCCGGTGATCGATGAAGTAGGGATCCTTGAGCGCTCGCTCCTCGAGCTGGAGGGCCACGTCGAAGAGGGGGTCGCCAACTCCACGGCGGTCCAGCAGCTTCACCGCGGCTTCCTTGAGGATCCGCGCTCGCGGGTCGAACTGCTTGTAGAGCCGGTGGCCGAAGCCCTTGAGCCGGAACCCGTTCTGCTTCTTCCTGGCCAGCGCGAGGGTCTGGTCGATCGTCATCTCCCCGCGCTCGATGGCCTCGAGCATCTCGATGACGGCAATCGTCGCGCCGCCGTGCACGGGTCCCCACAGCGAGCAGATCCCCGCGGCGCACGAGGCGAACAGGTTTGCCTGGCTCGAGCCGACAATTCGCACCGTCGTCGTGCTGCACCCGAGCTCATGGTCGGCGTGTAGCATCAAGATCAGATTCAGAGCATCGACGATCTCCGGGGGGGCAATATACTCCTCCAGCGGCTGGGAGAACAACATGTGCAGGAAGTCGCCCGCGTAGGAGAGCCTTGGGTCGGTGTAGATGAACGGATAGCCCATCGAGCGGCGATAGGAGTAGGCCGCGATCGTCCTGGTCTTGCTCAAGAGCCACGCCGCCTCCTCGTCGAACTTCTCCCCGCCCGACAGCTCAACCCGCGGGTAAAAGCATGCCAGGGTGTTGACCATCGCCGACAGCATCGCCATCGGCGGGGCATCGACGGGAAAGCCCTCGAAATGGTGTTTGAACGACTCGTGCAAGGCCGCGTTGGCCGTCACGCGAGCACCGAACCGATCCAGCTCCTGCTTGTTGGGAAGATGCCCGTAGATGAGCAGAAAGCACGTCTCGACAAAATTGGAATGCCTGGCCAGTTGATCGATGGGAATACCGCGATAGCTGAGGACGCCGTTCTCACCATCAACGTAAGTGATGCTGCTCTGGCTGGCCCCGGTGTTGACAAAGCCGGGGTCGAGCGCGATCAGACCGGTCCGGGCGCGGAGCGACGTGATGTCCACGCCCAGCTCTCCCTCGGAGCCCTCGATCACCGGCAATTCGATCGTCTGATCGTCAAACGTCAATCTCGCGGTGCGCTCCATGATGCAGTGGCTCCCAGGACAGGACAAGATTTTGGAGTATCGTGAGTGCCTGATTATACCAGCCGGGCCGGCCACAGGAACCAAGGACCTGCCGCGCTCATCCACGAAACTCAACTTTCGACCCGATGAGCGAACGGTCCGCGAACCCGGCGAAGTGCAGACAAAGACAACTGGAAACCTCCGGTCGATGAGAGATCGTTCTCGACGCGATGGTAAACTAGGCAAGATACAGTTTTCTGGCGGAGCACTCCAGTAAATTCTGAGAAAATACTCATTCGGCGGGACTCTTGTCGATCTATCGATCAAGACTTAGGTTATACATCTTCGCCGACTGAAACCGGCCCTGGCGAAACGTTATTTGTTGATGGGGTCACGAGCCCGGGCCGTGACGGCGGCGATTCTTTTCCACCTGCACCGGCTTGCGCTTGGCGTCCCAACCCAGGAGCGGGCTCTCGGGTGAATCGAACTGGAGGGAGAATCGCGCGATGCGAAGACATGATCCCAACAATAATAATGGCGGGGCCCCGGGCCACAGCCGCCGCGACTTCCTGCGAGGGTCGGGCCTGGCGGCGGCCTCGGCCGTCCTGACTGGTGGGGCCACGGCCGCAGTCGAGGAGGCTGGCGCCGTCCAGGAGGTGGGGCCGAAGGTCGTCTCGAGCGCGGTCGAGATCACGCTCAAGGTCAACGGCCAGGAGCACAAGGCCACCGTCGAGCCGCGAACCACCCTGCTCGATACCCTGCGAAACCGGCTGGACGTGACCGGGCCCAAGCGCGTTTGCGACCGGGCGAGCTGCGGCGCCTGCACGACGATCGTCGACGGTGCGCCGGTTTACTCTTGCACGACGCTGGCCATCACCTGCCAGGGAAAGACGATCGAGACGCTGGAGAGCTTCGACGTCGGCGAGAAGGGAGTGCCCCACGCCTTTCACCAGAACGACGCCCTGATGTGCGGTTACTGCACGCCGGGGTTCGTCACCGCCTGCAAGGCCATGCTGGACAAGAACCCCAACCCGACGCTCGAGGAGGTCAGGAAGGGGCTCGACGGCAACATCTGCCGGTGCGGAACGTATATTGGCGTCCTCCAGGCGGCCCTCAACGCGGCCAAAGCGATGAAAGGAGCCTAAAGCCATGGCCCTCACCTGGCCCGAGAATCCCCGCTTGATCGGCACCAAGATCACCAGGCTCGATGGCCTGGCCAAGGCATCGGGCCGCGCCAAGTATCCCAGCGACACCCGTCCCGAGGGAACCTTGTTCGCGGTGATGCTGTATAGCCCTCATGCCCACGCCAAGATCAAGTCGATCGATACGGCCGCCGCCGAGAAGATGCCCGGTGTCAAGGCGGTCTCGACCATCGCCGCTGCCGGGACGACCCTGCGCTACCAGGGCGACGACATCGCCGCGGTGGCCGCCGAGACCGAGGAGCAGGCGCGCGACGCGGTCCGCGCCATCAAGATCGAGTACGAGGTGCTGCCACATGTGGTCACCGAGCATCAGGCCATGGCCGAAGGGGCGCTCGAGATCTTCAAGGGCGGAAACGTCCGGAAAGGCCGTGCCCAGACCAAGGGGAAACCCGATGAGGCCATGGGCAAGGCCGACGTGGTGATCGAAGGAATCTACAGCCTGCCGGTCATCACGCACGTCTGCCTCGAGCCGCATGGGCTGACTGCCAGGTGGGAGGGCCCCGATAAACTGACTGTCTGGGCGAGCACCCAGGCGGTGCAGGTTGTCGCTGGCGAGCTTGCCGACGCCCTCGACATCCCGGTGGCGAACGTCACCGTCCTGACCGACTACATGGGCGGCGGATTCGGCTCCAAGTTCGGGGCCGACGTCTGGGGGCGAACCGCAGCCGAGCTGGCCAAGAAGGCCGGCCGGCCGGTGAAGCTGTTCCTGGACCGCGTCCAGGAGCACCTGGCGGCCGGCAACCGCCCCAGCGCCGCGGGCAAGATCAAGCTGGGAGCGACCAAGGACAGCAAGCTCGTGGCCATGATCGCCGAGACCCACGGGACCGGTGGCACCCGCGGCGGCTCGAATTTCCCCCTTCCTTATGTCTATGATGTTCCCGCCTCCGCGCGAACCCATAATGAGGTCTTCGTCAACTGCGGCGGCGCCCGTGCCATGCGGGCACCCGGCCACCCCCAGGGCTGCGCATTGATGGAAGCGGCCATGGACGACCTGGCCGACAAGCTGGGCATCGACCCGCTGGAGTTCCGCCTCAAGAACCTGGCCGAGACCGACCGCGTCGGCGGCGGCGTCAACCGGACCAAGGTCTACGAGGACGAGGTCCGCATCGGCGCCGAGCTGATCGGCTGGAAGGCCAACCGCAAGCCGCGCGGCCAGAACGGCAACGGGCCGATCAAGCGCGGGCTGGGCATGGGCCTGCACCAGTGGGGCGGCGGCGGGGCGCAGGACAAGCAGGTCGACTGCACGATCAACCCCGACGGCTCG
>JAFAHT010000372.1 GCA_019237095.1 Planctomycetaceae bacterium | reverse complement strand
GCGCGTTGATCAAGCTGACCAGCCAGGATTTCGGCTACGACGGCAGCGCCTGGCGGCGCTGGGTCGATAGCTCCTTCAACCCGAATCCCAAGCCCGTCCGTCAGATTCCCCAGCCTTGATCGAGAGCGCTCGCGCCGGGTTCTCGCGGTGAGGTCTATACGTGCATGGTGATGATCGGGATCTCGATGATGCCAGTGGGTCGGCTCGGCGGCTGATCCGCGAGCTCCGGCAGCGGCTCGAAGGGCTGCACCGAGCGGGAGTGCGCGACCTTCCGCGGCCAAACTGGATCGAGCCCGTCAGAACGGACGACCCTGTCCCCCCGATCTTTCCTCAAGCTCCCGCGGCTGCCGCCGGCCATGCTGTCGAACAGCCGCCCAGACCTGCCGGCGACCTGCCGACGCGAAAGCCGGCGCCAGGTCCGGCTCTTGCCGCGACTTCCCTGTTTCAGGAGCCCGGGTTTGAAACCGCTCCCTTACCTCTTGTCGAGCGTCCGTCGATCCTCAGGGTCCTGGCCGAAGAAGTCGCGATTTGCACGAAATGCGCCAACCTGGCGGCAACGCGGACGCAGACCGTCTTCGCCGATGGTAGTCCCACGGCGCGTTTGATGTTCATTGGCGAGGCTCCTGGGGCCGACGAGGATCGCACCGGGATTCCCTTTGTCGGTCGCGCCGGGCAGTTGCTGACCGACATGATTACCAAGGGCATGGGGCTGAAGCGGCAGGACGTCTACATCGCGAACATCCTCAAGTGCCGTCCCCCGGAGAATCGCGAGCCCTCAGGCGAAGAGGCGGCGAACTGTTTGCCCTACCTCGAACGCCAGATCGACATCATCCGGCCCGAGTTCATCTGCCTGCTGGGCCGGGTCGCGGTCCAATACCTGCTGGGCACAACGCTGAGCATGGGGAAACTGCGCGGCAAGTGGTATCGCTATCAGGGAATTCCAACCATTGTCACCTATCATCCGGCCTACCTCCTGCGCAATCCCGTCGCGAAGAAGGATGCTTGGGAGGACTTGCAGATTCTGATGAATGCCATGGGCCTGCCCGTGCCCTCGCGCAAGAAAGGTCAGGACTGAGCGTTGACCGGGTCCAGGAGTACTGATCGCCCCCGGCCACCCGTCGATCGCGGCGACGGGGAAGCCGTGTCACGCTCACTCCGCCCCCGCCATCCGCTCGAATTCGGCCTCGTCGATCACGGCAATGCCGAGGGCGCGGGCCTTCTCGAGCTTGCTGCCGGCGGCGTCGCCGGCGAGGACGTAGCTGGTCATCTTGGAAACCGATCCGCTGACCTTGCCGCCGAGTTGCTTGATCAGGGCCTCAGCTTCGGGGCGGGTGCGCTTCGGCAGTGTGCCGGTCAGAACGAACGTCTTGCCGGCGAAGACGAGCTTGCCACCGGCCGTCGTGGGCGGCTTGTATGCCTGGGGGGAAACTCCCACGGCCCTTAGGTCCTCGAGGAGTCGCTGGTGTTCCGGGTCCTGGAAGAAATCATGAACGCTCGCCGCCACGACCGGTCCGACCTCCGGGGTCGCTTCCAGCTCGGCCAGCGAGGCGCTTCTCAGCCGGTCCAGGGTGTGATAGCGCCCGGCGAGAATCTCGGCCATGCGCGTGCCAACGTGGCGGATGGCCAGGCCAGAGAGGAAGCGGTCGAGAGTTCGCTGCTTCGACCCCTCGATCGCCGCGACCAGGTTCTCGGCCGATTTCTTGCCCATGCGTTCCAGGTCGGCCAAGGTCGGCACGTCCAGCCGGTACAGATCGGCCAGGCTCCTGACCAGGCTGCTCGCGACGAGCTGCTCAATCAGCTTGTCGCCCAGGCCATCGATGTCCATGGCATCACGATGAGCATAGTACTTCAGCCGCCCCTTGAGCTGCTCGGTACATAACGATGGAGGGTTCGAACAACGATAGTCGACCTCGTGAGGATCGCGAACGACAGGCGATCCGCAGTTGGGACAGTGAGTGGGGAAGACGAACGGAACCTCGGAGCCATCACGACCTTCGTGCTCGACCCGGACCACCTGGGGGATGATCTCACCGGCCTTCTGGATCACCACGGTATCGCCAATCCGGATGTCCTTGCGGGCGATCTCGTCGGCGTTGTGCAGCGTGGCCCGCTTGACGGTCGTGCCGGCGAGGCGAACCGGAACCAGGTCGGCGACGGGGGTGAGCTTGCCGGTCTTGCCCACCTGCACGCCAATGTGCGAGATCTTGGTGATCGCCTGCTCGGCCTCGTACTTGAAGGCGATGGTCCAGCGCGGACTCTTGCTGCGTGCTCCCAGCCGCCGGCGCTGGTCCAGGGCGTCAACCTTGATCACCAGGCCATCGGTCTGGAAATCCAGGGTGTTCCGCTTGAGCTCCCACTCGCGGGCGTGCTCGATCACCGCGTCGATGGAATCGTAGCAACAGCTCAGAGCGCTGACGGGCACGCCCCAGGCTTTCATCTTCTGAGTGATCTTGTAATAGGAGTTTTCCTCCAGCCCCTGGGCCTCGCCCAGACCGTGCGAGATGAACCGCAGCCGGCGCTCGGCGCAGATCTTCGAATCGAGCAGCTTGAGCGAGCCGGCGGTTGAGTTGCGGGGGTTCTCGAACGGCTTCTCGCCGTCAGCCCGCCGCAGTTCGTTCAGCCGGGCGAGCTCGGAGTTGGTCATGAAGACCTCGCCGCGGACTTCGAGCAGGGCAGGGGGGCGGCCATGAAGCGACAGGGGGATGTCCCGGACAGTGCGCAGGTTGGCCGTGATGTCGTCGCCCCGCTCGCCGTCGCCGCGGGTCGCTCCCAGCACGAACCTGCCCTCCTCGTAGCGCAGCGAGACGGCCACGCCGTCCACCTTGAGCTCGACCACGTAGGCCACCGGCTCGCCCGGGTTCAGGCCTCTACGGACCCGGGCATCCCATTCCCGCAGCGCTTCGTACTTGTACGTGTTGTCGATCGAGAGCATCGGCACGGCATGCGCCACGCTCGCGAACTCGGCCAGCGGCGCTCCGCCGACTCGCTGCGACGGACTGTCGGGCCTGATCAGCTCCGGATTCTCGGCCTCCAGCTCCATCAGCCGCGCCATCAAGCGGTCATATTCGCGATCGCTGATCTCGGGTGCGGCATCGAGATAGTAGAGCCGGTTATGCCGGTTGATTTCGTCGCGCAGCTTTTCAATCTCGTGTTCGACCTTCTTCGAAGCCAAGGTCGGCCTCCCGGGGAAATCCATTGTCGGGTCCGCCGGGCGGACCCGACTTTCTCAACGCCTGACTTCCCCACGCCCTGGCTGGGAACCCGGCTCTCCCGAAAACCAGTCGTCGGTGGCCATCGCCAGGACTCCGGTGACAAGCATGACGACGAATTCGATCCCCAGGATCACGGGACCGTGCCGATCGAGCCAGGTCGCGAAAGCTCGAGACGTTTCGCCCTGCTGCACTGGCCCGGGCGCGATCACATTGGGTGCGACCAGGTAGCCCAGGGCCGTCAGCACGAATAGGGTGCTCGCCACCATGAGCCCGACGTAAAACGGGTTGGCGAAGACGGGTTTCTTGCGCGAGGTTCCGGCCATGCATCGGTCCCGAGAAACAGACTTGTCGCGCCGGCCCGAATGAAAATCCAGGTCAGCTCAGGCCCCGTTGAAGACCCATTCGCTTCCCGCCAAGGCGTACGGGATGATCTCTTCGGTAGAGAACCAGAGGGCAATCTCGCGCTGGGCTGACTCTGGGCTGTCGCTGCCGTGCACGAGGTTGTTCTGCTTGCTGATCGAGAAGTCCCCGCGTACTGTTCCGGGAGCCGCGGCGACGCCGCTGGTGGCGCCGAGCATGGTCCGGACGACGCTGATCGCCTCGTTTCCCTCCAGCACGCCCACGACTACTGGGCCGCTGGTGATGAACGAGATCAGACCTTCGAAGAACGGCTTGCCCTGGTGCTCGGCATAGTGCTTCTCGCCCGTCGCTCGATCGACCCGGATGAGCTTGAGTGCTGCAATTCGCAGTCCCTTGCCCTCAAATCGTGCCAGGATTTGACCCACCAACCTGCGCTGAACACAGTCGGGCTTGAAGATGATCAGTGTACGTTGCATGCGAGAGAACCCATGTCTGGTCGGGGACAAAGGCTGGATGGAGAATCATGCAATCCCTGTCCCCTCTTCCGAAATTCTTATCCAGTCTCACCATTCGAGAAAACAGTTTAGTCCGTTGGGGGCGTGGGTTGCAACGCCCCGGCAAGCTTGCCGGTCGGTCCGATCAGCTTCCAGGGTAATTCCTGGAACGAGTCCGAGCCCAGCCGCCAGACCCGGACATCGGGCGGCTCGGTGAGCAGGGAGATGATGATTCGGGGCATCTCGCCCCAGTAGTTCTGGCTCAGGTCGGTCGAGCTGGGTATGGCCTCCCAGCGCGGGTGGGAGTGATAGATCGCCAGGATTTCCCGATGCTGCTCACGAAGCCCGACGTGGGCCTGGATCAATTCTTTCGGATCGGCGGTGTAACGCGTTTTGCTGGCCGCGATGTTGCGCAGCGGATGCAGGCTCAGAACGCGCGGCGGCACTCCGCCGAGAATCCCGCAGCACTCGAGAGGATCATCGCGCCGGCAGTGCGCGATCATGGCGTCGTGAAGATCGACAGGGATCTCCAACGGCAACAAGCTCTCGCCACCAGCCTCGAGCCCGGTATTTGCTTCCACCATCATTCGGGGAACAGAGGAGTCGAGAGGTAGCGCTCGCCCAGATCGGGAAGAACGACCACGAGAAGCTTGCCGGCATTCTCCGGTCGCCTGGCGACGACGATCGCGCCCACGGCGGCCGCGCCGCAGGAGATGCCACAGAGCATTCCCTCTTCACGGGCCAGCCGGCGGGCCATCTCGATAGCCTCGTCATCGCGGACCGTGATCACATCATCGATGACCCGCGTGTTGAGAACATCGGGAATGAACCCCGCGCCGATGCCCTGGATCTTGTGCGGTCCAGGACGGAGTGGCTCTTGATGCCTGGACTGGCTGAGGATCGGCGAGTTCAGGGGCTCGACGGCGATCATCTGAAGCGACGGTTTCCGGCTCTTGAGAACCTCACCGCAACCGGTGATCGTCCCGCCCGTGCCCACGCCCGAGACAAGAATGTCGATCTTGCCACCGGTGTCGCTCCAGATCTCCTCGGCCGTGGTCTTGCGGTGAATCTCCGGGTTGGCCGGATTCTTGAACTGCTGGGGCATGAAGGCGTTGGGCGTATTCTTGATCAGCTCCTCGGCTTTACGCACGGCGCCCGGCATCCCTTCGGCGGCCGGCGTCAGCACGATCTCGGCCCCGAACGCCTTGATCAGCCGCCGCCGCTCCAGGCTCATGCTCTCAGGCATCGTGACCACCAGCCGGTAGCCCCTCGCGGCACAGGTGAACGCCAGCGCGATGCCCGTGTTCCCGCTGGTGGGCTCGATGATCACGGTGTTCTTGCGGATCAGCCCGGCGGCCTCAGCCGCGTCGATCATCGCCACGCCAATGCGGTCCTTGACCGACCAGAGCGGATTGAAACTCTCCAGCTTCGCGACAACCTCGGCGTGACAACCCTCGGTCACCTTGCGCAGACGGACCAAGGGCGTGTTGCCGATCGTCTGGGTGATATCGTCGTAGATTCGTCCACGACTCATGACCCC
>JAFAHT010000180.1 GCA_019237095.1 Planctomycetaceae bacterium | reverse complement strand
AACCCCCCGGAACACAGGATGAGCCAGTCGGCTTATCCATCCTCTCACTCTCCAAGCTGACCGAAGGAGCAGACTGTGCGAATCGTCTCGGTCAATGTGGGCATGCCTCGCGACGTGGTCTGGCAGGGGCGGACCGTGAGAACGGGGATCTTCAAGGAACCGGTCGCAGGTCCAGTGCCCCTGCGCCGGCATAACCTCGACGGTGATGCCCAGGCCGACCTGACCGTCCACGGCGGACCAGACAAGGCGGTTTACGCTTACCCTTCCGAGCACTATCCCGCCTGGCGGACGCGGCTCAACCGTGAGCTGAGCCACGGCATCTTCGGCGAGAACCTCACGACCGAAGGACTGATCGAAGACGCGGTCTCTATCGGCGACGTGTTCCGCGTCGGAACTGCGCGGCTGGTCGTCACACAGCCTCGCATGCCCTGCTTCAAGCTCGGCCTCCGCTTCGGCGACCCAGCCATGGTCAAGACTTTCCTCGAGGTCGGTCGCCCGGGGATCTACCTCGCCGTTCGAGAAGAAGGCGTGGTGAGCCCGGGCGACCGGATCGAGCGGGTCGCCGAGGACGAGAAGCGGATTGCGGTCACCGACATGCTGCGGCTCATCCTTGACCATGACGCTGACTCCGATGACGTCCGGCGACTCCTGGAGGTTCCTGCCCTGGCCGCCGTCTGGCGCGCGGAGTTCGAGCGCCGGCTGGCGCTCTGATCCGTGGTCCTGAAGCCATCAGGCCAGGCTCGAGGCAGAGGTATCAACCTTCCCGGAGGCCGGGACACTCGTCCGCCAGAAGCTGCTGAACATCTCGGGGAGCCGCAGGTACGCCCCGACCCAGATCAGCGCCCACCCCGAGCACGCTCGAGGTGATCTCCGACTTGTTCTTTCATCCGTTGAGGTGAACGACGACATCCTCCGGCTTGAACCGGACCTTGGGCAGCTTGACGTAGGGATCGTCGTCGGCCCGATAGCCGGCAGTGGCCAGGACCGTCGCGCCGTAACCCATTTCGGTCAGGCCCAAGATCGCGTCGTACTGCTCGGGCTGGAATCCTTCCATGGGGCAGGCGTCGATGCCAAGCATGGCCGCGGCGCTCAGAAAGAAACCGAGCGCGATGTAAAGCTGCCGCGTCGCCCAGGCATTCACCTCCTCGACCGGACGGCTGAGCGAGCCCAGCAACATCTTCTTGAACCCGTCGAGCGACTCGAGGGGAACGCTGCGTACTTCGGCAATCCGGGCGAGATACCGATCGACGTCGGCAGCGCCCAGGTTCTTCTTGATGGCGAAGACGACCAAGTGCGATGCGTCGGTGATCTGCGACTGGTTCCAGCTCGCAGTCTTCAGCGTCGCTTTCAAGTCCGGATCGGTGACGACGAAGAATTTCCAGGGCTGCAGGCCGAAGGATGAGGGAGAGCGAACCAGCGCCTGCTCGAGCGATCGCCAGTCCTCGGCGGCGATCTTGCGCGTCGGGTCGAATTTCTTGGTAGCGTACCTCCAGTGAAGCTGGCGGAGGACGACCTCGTCGGGCACGGGTTTCAAGCGAATGCACTCCTTTAGGCGAAGAAAAAAGCTCAAGAATCTGGAGCTGTCGCCGGGCCCTCGTGTCGGGGCGCGTGGACCCTGGAGGCGACGTTAGGAGAGCCCTCCTGATGGCTCTCGCAACCGTAAGACAATACATTGTCGAACCGAGACGTACAATATCACGTCTTCGTTCCGCGTCCGGCGTGGCCACGCTAGAATGGCGAACCAGCCCCTCTTGAGTCAAGCGGCAAAGGGGGCAGAGCGTCGTTCTTATTCCTTGCTTTTCCCGAGGTCAAGACGTGAGCCATCCTTCAAGCGAGCGCGTGCTCGTCGTGCCCGGTTCCGAGCTGGACCGGCTGGGCCGCTTTCAGGGTTTCCACCCGGATGCCGAGCGCTATCTGTCGGCCCTGCTGGTTCCCGAGCTGATGGCATACCGGCCCCGGTCCGAGGTCGAGGAAGATCCAAGCTGGAAGCAGATCATTCCTTATATCGTCCTGCGGTGCGCGGATGCCGTGTTCTGTTACACGCGCGGCAAGACGCAGGGCGAGGCCCGCCTCCATCGCCGGCGGTCGCTGGGGGTGGGAGGGCACGTGGCTGAATCTGATGCCGAAGGCCGGCGCAGCTTTCCAGCCTATGAGATCGCCATGCGCCGCGAGCTCGACGAGGAGGTCGAGGTCGCCAGCCCAGGTCCAATGCGGCTGGTCGGATTGATCAACGACGATTCCAGCCCAGTGGGCTCGGTCCACCTGGGCGTCGTTCACGTTTGCGATCTGGAACACCCCGACGTGCACCCACGCGAGGATGGGCTGGCCGAGCCTGAATTCGTTCGCATCGCCCTCCTGCAGGGCTTCAGGAATGAGTTCGAGACCTGGTCACAAATCTGCATCGACGCTTTTCTGCGGGCCCGGTGAAGACAAGAACTGCGGCGCGTTCGTCGACAAACTGGCTGGCTGCTGGCGGCTTGCGGAGACACCCGGCTGCCGGCGGTCGAGCCAGTCGATCACGACCGGGAAGACCTCCCTGGGGGCGTAACGGCTCCAGACCAGGTCGCAATGGCCGTAATCGGCCACGTGGCCGTTTGCCTTGCTGAAGACATACAGGGTCTTGTCGCCACTGCCCAGCGCGTCGAAAGTCATCCGGGTCGAGGCGACGTCGGAGATCAGGTCGCGCGCGCCGGCCACCATCAGGGTCGGCACCGCGACCTCGCCCAGCCGCGCCGAGTAATCCACCTTGCGGTCAGCCGAGAGTAGGTGGCCGTCCCTCAGATAAGGAGCAAACTGCCGCAGGGCCCCGGGTCCGGGATCTTCGAGCGTGTACCCGTAGAACCGGGAAATCGTCCGGCGATCGACGTTTTCGGCCGTGTAATAGAACCCGTCGATGGTTCCCATGCCGGGCATCCGGAAATACGTCAGGGGCCGGCCCATTCGCCCTGCGCTGGCGACACTGAGCAGCGCGCGGATTGCCAGGTTGGCCTGCAACATGTTGGTTTGCGGCGTCTTCGCCTGGATGATGGTGGACGCCATGCCCACAAAGGTGGCAATCCGCTCCGGCTCGGTGCTGAGCTCGATGAACGGAAACATCATCATTCCGCCCAGGCTGTGTCCCACCCAGTTCACCCGAGTCTGCCCGGTCTCGCGCTCCACGTAATCGAGGACGGCCGGCACGTCATAACGGACCAGGTCGTCGACCGTCCAGGACGACTCACCCCGCTCCCGCAACGGGGTCTGCCGGAGGAACCGGTTGACCCTGTCATCCCTGCCGGGCCGGCCGTTTTCTCCAGAGCCCCGGATGTCGAAGACGTAGACCTCGTAGCCGCGCGCACAGAGCTGGGCGGGGAGATGGTTGTCGGTGATGGTCCAGAACGTGGCGTTGAGCCCCAGGCCATGACAGAGAATGACCGGCAGCTTGCCCGGATCCGGATGCGCGGGGCGGTAATGGCGAACGCCCAGCCGCCAGCCATCTCTCGTGTACGCATAACCATCAGTGCACGGACGAAGATCGGGGGACGGGGCGTTTTGCCGCATGCTGGCACACCCCGACAAGCTGGCGCAAAGCATGAGAGTGGCCCAGAGCTCACGCCCGCGTCGGTGCATTGGGGTTGTGGAGTCCTTCCGGCGATTAACAAAGCCTCAGGCATCCTTACCTTCCGGCAAGGGCAGATTCTATTCGAGTGGTCCGATTCTGGGAATGCGAGCTAGGTTTCCTGCCGATTCGTTCGGAATCGCCTGGTCTGGACAAGTTTCGCGATCGTTCAGCGAATGAGGGGGCGGCGATCGCAAGCTGGGAAAGCTCCGACGGTTCTTCCACTTTTTTTCCCAAGCATCCTGTTCCCGCTTGATACCCGTTGCAGCAGACCGCAAGATCGGGAAACGTTCGAGCGGACGAAAGGATTCGGTTCCGCAGGGTAAGACAGGGAATGATTGGCTCGAACCGAGGGAATTGCATCCATGTGGACTATTCTGGGCTTCGTCGCCTTGGTTGTCGTCGTTGTCCTGCTGTGGCTGGCAGGGGCATACAACAACCTGGTGGCGCTGCGGAACCGGTTCAAGGCGGCGTTCAGTCAGATCGACGTCCAGCTCAAGCGCCGGCACGACCTGATTCCGAACTTGGTCGAGACGGCCAAGGGTTATCTGAGTCATGAGAAAGGGACCCTGGAAGCGGTGACCCAGGCCCGGGGCGCGGCTGTTACCGCGGCGCGCGCCGCGGCTTCCAATCCGGGCAACGCGTCGGCCATGGCGGGCCTGGCCGCCGCCGAAACCCAGTTGAACGGCGTGCTTGGCCGCCTCTTCGCCGTGGCCGAGGCCTATCCCGACCTCAAGGCCAACCAGAACATGATTCTCCTTCAGCAAGAACTCGCCGCCACCGAGAACCAGATCGCTTCGGCGCGTCAGATCTTCAACAACACGGTGATGAACTACAACACCACCCGCGAGAGCTTCCCCAATAACCTGGTCGCCAACGCGATGGGTTTCGCGCCCGCCCAGCTCTTCGAGCTCGAGGTCGAAAAGGAGCGGCAGATCCCACAAGTGTCGTTCTGATTCGAGAACTACGCTGGCTCAACCGGGCCCTTTCCCAGGACGCCCACTGGCCTTGGCCGTCAGCGGGTCTTCCGGCCAGGCGTGCTTGGGATAGCGCCGACGCAGATCCTTGCGCACCTGGTGATAGGTCGTCGTCCAGAAGCTTTTCAGGTCCGCGGTGATCTGCACTGGGCGAGAGTTCGGGCCAAGAAGATGGAGTACGACCGGCACTCGCCCCCGCGCCAGCCGGGGAGTCTCGGTCCAGCCGAATAGCTCTTGCAACCGGACCGCCAGGACCGGCGGCCGATCCAGCTCATAAAGCAGGCGAACCTGCCGGCCACTGGGAACCTGGAGCGTCAGCGGGGCACACTGCGCAAGCTCGCGCCTCTGGGCAGGATTGTAAAGACCCTCGAGGTAGGCAACCTTGTCGGCCTGTCGAACCTCAAGGGCGCGGGTCCGGCCCTGACAGAGTTGTCCCAGCAGTGCCGCGAAGGCACTCTCCCCGATCTCTGGCCAGTCGAGCTCGGGAACGGCCTGTTTCACGAACGCATGCCGCGCCAGCCAGTTCGAGGCGGCCGGATCGTCCCGGAAAAGCGAGCCGGCCCGCTCCCGCAGCGCGGTGGCCAGAGCGGCGGAGGCTTCGGCCGGATCCACCGCCTGACTGGCATCTTCCCGAACCAGTAGATCCTGGTACCAGAGCCTGGTCACGACGACGACTCGCTCGCGAGCCGGGTCAAAAAACGTCGTCCGCTCGCGGCGCAGCAACTGGGGCACCAGCTCTTCCAGCCACGGCAGCTCGACGATGCTGGCGATGCTGACCTGAAGCTCAAGCGTCCCCTGCCGGCGCTCTTCCCGCGGATCGAGCGCGAGGAACAGCTCGCTGTCGCGGACGATGGAATCGCGGCCCAGCCGGACTCCGCGGCCGCCAACCATCACCCCGGTCTCCTCCGAGCCCCGACGCCGCACAACCCGGTCCGGATAGGCCAGGATCAGCCACTTGAGCAGCGATTCGTCGTCCGCCGGTCGCGGGAAATGGCCGGGATTGCTCGCGGACCTCGCGGCCAGCCGGACCAGGTCATCGCGGACCCGTGCCACCTGGCGGGCCGCGGCCGGATCGATCCCGCGAGCCCGCAAGCTCGGTGAGAACCGCGCCGACTCTGCCTCGGCAAGCCAGTCGAGGCGCGAAAAGAGGTCGGAAAGGCCGCGCGTGGAGGTCGGCCGGCGACTGGCCGCGGCCGGTCCGCCGCCGCCGTCCCGTACTGCCATGTGCTTCTCCGCCAGCACGGCCGCCAGCGCAGCGCCCTGGCGAACCAGCCCCTCACGGCCCGAGGCAATGAGCAGCCGGGCCAGCCGCGGATGAACCGGTAATTCGAGCATCTGCCGGCCCAGCGGCGTGATTCGATTCTGGTCGGGGTCGAGGGCCCCCAGGCTCGTCAAGAGCCGCCGGGCCGCGTCCAGCCGCTCGGGCGCAGGGCTGTCATACCACGCGAACTTACCAGCATCCCGAACACCCCAGGAATGAAGAGCCAGAACGGCCGCGCAAAGGTCGACGCGGTGCACCTCGGCAATCTCGAACGGTGCCAGCATCCGCTGCTCGCGCTCGGACCATAACCGCAGGCACCGCCCGGGGCCGGTCCGCCCGGCGCGGCCCGCCCGCTGCGTCGCCGCCGCCTGGCTGATCCGGGCCAGGTCGAGGCGATCGAAACCGCGCTGGGGGTCGTGATGGGCGATCCGGGCGAGGCCGCTGTCGATCACGGTCGTGACGCCGTCGATGGTCAGCGAGGTCTCGGCGATATTTGTCGCCAGGATGATCTTCGTCTGCGGACCGGGACGCAGCACCCGGTCCTGATTTTCGGCCGGCAGTGAGCCGTGCAACGGCAGCACGAGAGCCCCGTATCCCGCGGCCAAGGGCTCGATCGCCTTCTGGACCCGGCGAATCTCGGCCATCCCTGGCAGGAACACGAGGACATGGCCGGCTGCGGACCGATTCGCGAGAACCTCCCGGACCAGTGGTTCGATTGCCTCGGGACTGGCCGGACGGACAAACGGGTGATAGGACAGGTCGATCGGGAAAGTTCGCCCCTCGACTCGCACTACCGGACAATCGTCAAGGAACTGCGCGACCGGCTCGGCATCGAGCGTCGCCGACATCACCACGATGATGAGATCGGGGCGGACGTCCCGCCGGATTTCTCGCAAGAGGGCCAGGGCCAGGTCGGAGTGCAGGCTGCGTTCATGGAACTCGTCGAGCACCACGGCGCCGATGGTCTCGAGGAAGGGATCGGCCAGCAACTGCCGGTTGAGAATGCCCTCGGTCTGGATCCGCAGCCTGGTCCTCGCTGAGATCCGGCGTTCGAACCGGATCTGGTAGCCGACTTCCTCGCCCAAGGACCAGTTTTGCTCGTCGGCGATCCGGGCCGCCGTGGCCCGCGCCGCGACCCGGCGCGGCTGGAGCACGATGACCCCCGGGTACTCCTGCGAGAGCAGGCCGGACCGCACGAGCGCCGGCGGAACGCGCGTGGTCTTACCCGCTCCCGGCGGCGCAACCAGCACCAGCCTCCGGTGCTCCCGGAGGCTGGTGAGAATCTCGGGCAGGCTCTGATCGATCGGAAGCGAGATCATCAAGGGGTCTCTGCCGGGGTCACTGCCCGGCCCTGCGTCCTTGGATGCAGGTTCCTGTCCGCCAAAGTTTTAAGGCAAGCTCGGCAACACGGTCCATTGACAACAAGCACCGTTCCGTCTACTATCTTATCAGACAAAGCTGCACGAACATGTTTGTCTCCATTCACGTCTCGTTTCCTAGTTCTTGCAAAACACATTGCGTAGCATGGAAGTCTTCTTGGGGATGGCCCCCGTTCCGATGAGCTCGAGTCGATGCAGATCTCCGATCCGATCAGAAGCTTCGAGAGTTCCGAGAGTCGAATCTCGAAGAGCGAAGCGGCGTCCGATGACCAGGCGGTGCCTTCTTCACCAGAGCCTCCGACGGTAGTGCGCCCTTCCAGCAGCACCGCGCGGCGGTTGCAGGCCGTGGCACACACCGGCCCCGCGGCGACGGCCTTGCCGCTGCCGGGCGTCCTGATCGGCACCTTCTTCCTCGAAGAGGCGATCGGAGCCGGGGGCATGGGTGCGGTCTTCCGGGCTCACGACGCGCAGCTTGACCGGCACGTGGCGCTCAAGCTCCTGCCGCTCGATCAGACGGGTGATCCGGAGGTCGTGCAGCGGTTTTATCAGGAGGGAAGGTCGGCGGCCCGGCTCGACCACGAAAATATCGCGCGGGTGTACAGCATTGGCCAGGACGGGCCCAATCACTATATCGCCTTTGAATACATCGAAGGCATCACGGTACGGCGGCAGGTGGACGAGAATGGACCGCTGCCCGTGAGTGAGGCGGTGGACATCACGCTTCAAATCGCCCAGTCCCTGGTCCACGCAGCCGCGCGCGGCGTCGTCCATCGCGATATCAAGCCGTCGAATATCATCCTCACGCCGCAGGGACGAGCCAAGCTTGTGGATATGGGCCTGGCCCGTCGGTTCGAGCGCGATGCCGATCACGGGCTGACCCAGAGCGGGATGACCTTGGGAACATTTGATTATATCAGTCCCGAACAGGCCCGCGACCCTCGCGACGTCGATGTTCGCAGTGATCTGTACTCGCTGGGCTGCACCCTGTTTCAGATGCTCACGGGGCGGCCGCCGTTCCCGGGCGGGACCGTGCTGCAGAAGCTGCTCCAGCACCAGGAGGAGCCGCCACCGGAGATCCGCGGCCTCAATCCGGCCGTGCCGGCCGAACTCGCCCGGATCATCACCAAGCTCATGGCCAAGGATCGCGACCGCCGCTACCAGTCGCCCGAGCAACTGGTTCGCGACCTCCTGGCTATCGCCGGGCAGCTTGGCCTGTCCGTCACCCCGGCCGAACAGCACGCCTGGATGGCCGCCAGCCACCGGGTCACCTGGGAGCGGCACCTGGTCTGGTTCTTCCCCGCGCTGGCGTTCCTGGTCGTGGTGGCCGGGCTGGTCTGGTGGGGCCGCGAGCCGAACACTCCGCTCCCCTCCGAGCCCGGTATCGGGCCGATTCGTCCCCCGCGCAACGAAGCCGGCCCCAAGGATCGGTCGTCTCCACCAGCCGCTCAAGCGGCGGTCGCCTCCCTGACAGTGGAAGCTGAGCTCGATCTGCCGGCACCCGTCCCGGCCCTGCCCCGAAATATCCTGGTGCGACCCAGCGACGATCTGCTGAGCGCGATCGCGGCCGCTCCACCCAGGTCGATCATCACTCTGACCGAAGATGGTCCTTACTTGCTGGGAGGCCGCACGGGCGATCTGCGTGGATTGTTGGCGCTGGCAAGCCGCGACCTGACGATCAAGTCCGACTCCGGCGTCCACCCCGTGCTCAGGTTTGCCGCGGATGCCCAGCTTGGCGACCTCAGGTTGCCCGCGCTACTGCCTTTTTCAGGCAGCAATGTCACGATCGAGGGTCTGGCCTTCGAGCTCGACCGGGAGGGGCCGGAGGACCGCGTGGCAGCCATCTCGGCCGAGGATACGGAGCTGACGATCCGGGGCTGCCTGTTCCGCCAGAGCGCCGTACGGACCGGGCGGAACAGAGCGGCGCTGCGAATCCAAGTCCGGAAGACGACGGCCGCCGACGGCGACAGGCCCCCGGCGGTCTTCGCCGACTCCTGCCATTTTGACGGGGGACAGGTCGGCATCGACGCCGAGGGTCCCGCCGACATCCTGCTTCGCGACTGCACCATGGGGCCAGGCTCTCCCTCGATCTGGATCGACAACAACAAATCCAGCGGCCCGGTGCCGGCCGAGATCCACTTACGGCACTCGAGCCTGATGGCGGGGGCCGGCCCCGTCTTCGAGGTTGAAGGCGCACTGGCCCGGATCCTGGTCGATGATTGCGTCATCGCGCCGGCCGGGGATTCGCTGCCGACCCTGGTCGCGATCGATTCCCCGCGCAACTTGACCTGGCGCGGCCGGTCCAATCTCTACGGCCGCATGCGCACGTATCTCGAGCCCATGCAGAAGGGCGAGGGCGCCGAGACGATCGACGATTTCGGCCGCTGGAAGGACACGCCCAGCGAGGTCCGTGAAGTGGACACCGTCCCGGCAACCAAGTCCGTCTGGAAGTCGCCCCAACCTCTGCGGGACCTCCTCATCGAACAGGACAACCCGACTCAGCCCTTCCAGCTCGCCACGGCGTTCCTGAAGTCGTCCTTTTTCGGGGCCCGTCAAGGCCCGTACAACGCGAGGCTGGCAGACCCGGTGCGTCTTGCCGGACGCCTCAGCGCGAGTGGCACCGGCACTGCCAAGAGCGGCTCCGAGCGAGCGAGCGACCTGATCCACAATGCTGCCACTGTGGGCGCCCAGACGGCCGTTCCCAAGAACACCGGCGATTCCTCCCAGGCCGCGAACAATGTCGGCTCTGCCTGGGACGGGCGGATGCCGATGCCATCCGTTCCTGCCGATGAGGATGAAGACACGACCAGCCTGCCCACCATGCTGCCAATGAGCATGCCCCCGACGCCGGATACCGCTCATTCGCCTGCCAGTGCAACGGCGTTCGAGCCGGGCGTATCCAAGCAGCCGGCCCGCGAGCGACCCGTGCTCTCAGCGGGCAACCGAGGCGCTGAAGGGCATGGCCCGACGACTGGCCAGGCCCAGAGCACAGGTTCCCAGGAGGATCTGATCCGCAGCGCCGAGCAATTCACCAACACCCTCAACCGGCTTGGCTCCAAAGGAGGGACGCTCAGGATCGCCCGCGACGCCGATCTCGAATTGCCGGTGACGGAGTTTGCGGGATCGGCACAGTGGTTGATCGAGGCCGAGTCGGGTTCCAGGCGCCCCCGCATTCGGTTTCGTCCCTCCGCATTCGCGGCGAACTCCACCACCGCCTGGTCGGTCCTCTTCAACCTTCGCTCCGGTTCCTTGCATCTGCAAGGACTGGACCTGGTGATCCCCGACCAGGACGTGGAGGCTCTCCATGGCGGCCGCCAGGCGGCCATCGGAGTCTCTGCCGGCAGCGAGCTGACCCTGAACGACTGCACGATCACGGTAGCCGGCCATTCCTCCACCTCGGCCGCCGTCGTCGTCCAGCCGGGCACGGCAGATGAGATCCCCTCGGACGGCGAACGCACGATCAAGAACGCCCTCATCACGATTCGAGACGGCTTCGTCCGTACGGCGGGCGACTGCATCAGCGTCGCTTCAGGCCGCCTCCTTGACCTTCAGCTCCAGAATGTCCTGATCGGTGCCGACGGCAGCTTGCTGCACGCGCTGGGCAGCGCGCAGATCGAACGCTCCAGAACCGCCCTCAAGGTCAAGATCGACCACGCGCTGGCCCGCACCCGGGGCGGCCTGGTCTACCTTGAGAGCACCCTCGAGGAGACCGAGCTTCCGCTCACCTACATCGAAGCCGAGAGCTCGATCTTCAGCACGGCCGGGCAGGCGCCTCTGTTCCGTGTCGATGGTCAAGGCCAGATGGAACAGTTGCACGATCGAATCGTCTGGAAGGCTGAGAAGGTCGCCTACGACGAGATCACGACCTACCGCCGCGACCAGATCCTCCAGACCGGCGTCTCTCCGCGCGACTATAGCCGATCCGACTGGACGACCTCCTTCGACCCGAAGGATGAATCGCCCGTCACCGAGAGCGTGAAATTCCGCAAGAAGTTCGAGCCCTGGCGGTCGGCATCGTCGCTGACCAAGGACGACCTGCAGCTCGACCCGAATGGCCCGGCAGCCGGCCGCGGCCCCGACCTGCGCCGGATTCCCTCGCCACCTCCGGCCGATTCTTGAACCCATCGTCTCAACTCTGCACGCGTTGCGCGGATTCGAGCATGGGCTCGATGCTCTGGATCGCCAGCTCGTGATTCCCTCCTTCGAGCGCCGCGCGTGCCCGCTCCAGCCGGTCAAGGTGCGCACGTCGAAACGGAACGCCCGCTCCTGGCTCGGGTGTCACGGGCACGAGCGCCGCGATTACCGCGGCGAGCAGGCGGTCCAGGCCGTCTCCCCGCTCGGCCGAGACAGCCAGGATCGATGCCGCCGCAGCCGCCTCGAGTTCCCAGGCCGGCGGCAGGTCGGCCTTGCTGGCGACCAGGAGGGCCGGTCCGGGGCCGCTCATCAGCGTCCGATCGTCAACCTGTAGAGGCTCTGACCGATCGAGCACCTTGAGAACCAGGTCCGCGGTTTCGGTCTGCCGGAGGGTCCGATCGATCCCCGATCGCTCGATCGCATCGTCCGTCTCTCTCACTCCCGCGGTATCGACCAGCTCGACCGGCCATCCATCGAAGGCCGTGAGGGCGGTGACCAGATCTCGCGTCGTGCCCGGGGTGGGATCGACGATTGCCCGCTGGTATCCGGCCAGGGCATTGAGCAGCCGGCTCTTCCCCACGTTCGGCCGGCCGGCGATTACCACCCGCCAGCCTGTGGTGAGCCGCACTCCGACCTGCCCGCGCGCGATGAGCCGGTCGAGATGCTCGAGCGCCACGTGATGCGGCCCACGGATTTCCTCGATCAGCCGCATGAGCTCGCGGTCGAGCGCTCCCTGGGTTTGCTCGAGCAAGATCTCGGCGGTGCGCAATGTGGGAGCCCGCGTCAGATCGAGCAGAGCGTCAGCCCTGAGCGACAATTCCCCGGTGAGCTCTGCCCAGACCGCCGGCTCGGCAAGCCGGGCGCCGGCCTCACTCAGCGCCTCGACCACGAGGCCCACCGCGGCCGATCCGCCATGGCACTGAATTTCGACGACCGGCGGATCTTCCTCGATCACAACGGCCACGACCTCGTCGCCCAGGCCGCGACCGATCCGTCCCAGCCGCAACCGCGCAGCTTTCGCCCGGGCCAGCCCGGGCCCTCGCGCCGGCCGGAAGACCGCATCGGCGACCGCGACCGCCCCCCTGCCCCAGACCCGCACCACTGCGACGGCCCCGCGCCCTTGAGGCGTGAGAATTGTCAGGAAAGGCCGGGAATCCTGGTCGTGATCGATCAAGAGGGCTTGCTCCTCCGACGGCCTACCTGGCCCTGACAACGCTGTTCGATTCGTCGTCGACTCAACCGTTCCTCGCGAAGCCTCCGCCCTGTATGATACCCTCCAGCCGTCTTCTGATCGCGTCAGGCGCGCGAACTCGTGGGCCTTCCTGAGAAGCCAGACCGACGGGTTCGAGCTCCTGTAGCCGATGGAACGGCGACAGATTCCCGAACCAGAAAACCTTCCGAGGCGCGGCTCACCGATGGCCTACTGGTTATTCAAATCGGAACCCGAGGTTTATGGATTTGACCACCTGCTCGCCGAGACCGACCGAACAACCGGCTGGGACGGGGTTCGGAACTACCAGGCGAGGAACTTCCTCCGCGATTCCATCAAGGTTGGCGACGGAGTGCTTTTCTATCACTCGAACGCCGATCCCGCCGGCATCGCCGGCATCGCCGAGGTCGTCCGCGCCGGCCATCCCGACCCCACCGCGTTCGATCCCGAGTCGGAGCACCACGACCCCAAGAGCGATCCCGCCAGCCCCACCTGGTACCAGGTCTCGATCCGAGCCGTGAAGGCCATCGATCCGCCGCTCGGTTTACCACGATTGAAAGAAATCTCCGAGCTCGCCGACATGGAACTGCTCCGCAAGGGAAGCCGGCTGTCCGTTCAGCCAGTGACCGAACGGGAATGGAAAGTCATCATGGCCCTGGCAGGCGGGAAGCCGAAGAAGAAGCAAAGGTAGAGAGGATGGTTGCACAGCCGTCAATCAGCGAGCACAGTCAACCCCAGCTCCGATCGCGATCAAGTCGCAACAGTCGCGGCTTCCTCGGGAATCTCGCCTCGCCACTCGATCTTGTACCGGTGTTCGGCGGCGAATCGCTTGATCTCGGCCTTCGACTGGGGGATGTCGATGCGGGTGTACTCCCTATAGTAGCCGCTTCCCGAGCGCTTGTAGGTCGCTTCTTCGCCAAACCATTTGCCGTCGAGGTAGTAAACAACCAGGCTTCTCATTCTGAAAACTCCGGGCACTTTCGGAACTTCAACATGCCCATCATAGGGAACTACGCCGGCCTCGCCAAGCGAGTTTGATGGGCTCTTGATCTTGATGGGTACGATGGCTACCCTTTGATGACCCCCACCGGACGGAGGCGGGCGACCTTCCTGGAGATCCCGGCGCGGTCAACGACATCCACGACCAGGTCGACGTCCTTGTAGGCGGCCGGCTGTTCCTCGGCGAGCCCCTTGTGGCCTCGTGCGCGGGCGATGATGCCGAGGGCGTCGAGATCCTTGTCGATCCGCCGGCCCTCCGCCAGCCGAACCGCTGCCGTCCGGCTCATCATCCGCCCCGCGCCATGGCAGGTGGTACCGAAGGAGCGCTCCATGGATCCCGGCTGGCCGACCAGGACCCAGCTCGCCGTTCCCATGCTGCCGGGGATGATTACGGGCTGACCGATCCGGGCATAGGCTGCGGGGATCTCGGGATGGCCGGCGGGAAACGCCCGCGTCGCCCCCTTGCGATGCACGCAGACTTCCGTGCGCCGGCCCTCGCCGACGTCGTGATCCTCGAACTTGGCGATGTTGTGGGCCACGTCGTAGACGAGGTCCATGCCGAGCTGCTCCCAGGGCTTGCCGAAAATCCGGGAAAAGACCTCGCGCGCCTGGTGAGCCAGGAGCTGGCGGTTGC
>JAFAHT010000015.1 GCA_019237095.1 Planctomycetaceae bacterium | reverse complement strand
CTGCAACGGGCTGTGGCAACCCTCCGCCAGGAGGAGCGGGCCAGAGCGCTGGCCACAGTCCGGTTCGAGACTCCGCCGGGTCGACAGATCCAGATCGACTTCGGTGAAAAAGTCGTCCGGATCGCCGCTCAGCCCGTCACGGTCCACTTGATGACCGCCGTGCTGGGACACTCGCGCCGACTTGATTGCCGGGCCTTGCTCGCGGAGCGACAAGACGACTGGCTCGAGGGCCTGGAAGGAGCCTTCCAACATTTCGGGGGCCTCACCGAGCAGGTCCTCTGTGACAACGCCTCGCCGCTGGTGACCTCCCACGATCGCCAGTCCGGCCAAGTGGTCTGGAATCCAGGATTCGAGACCTTTTGCCGTGACCGTGGGCTGACAGCCAAAGCCTGTCGTCCCCGTCGCGCTCGAACCAAGGGGAAGATCGAACGGGGAGTTGGCTACGTCAAGCACAACGCACTGGCCGGTCGCTCGTTCGCTTCCTTCGAGGTTCTGCAGCGTCACCTGGCTCGGTGGATGGTCGAGGTCGCCGACGAGCGGATTCATGGCACGACCAAGGAAAAGCCCAGCGTCCGCTTCGCGCGTGACGAGCGCCAGACCCTGCGCCCCTTGCAGGCGCGCCCTCTGGCCGTACGCACTCGCCGCTTGACACGTCGCGTCAGTGCCGACTGCTTTGTTGATATTGACACGATTCGATATAGTGCCCCGCATTGGCATGTCCGCGAAACCGTCGAGGTCGTGGTCCAAGAAAAGGAGGTAGAAATCTGGCTCCGCGGTCGTTGTATCGCACAGCACCAGCGGTGCTTCGAACCCCATACCTGGGTCCGCGACCCGGCCCATTTCGAGGGGCTATTCCGGTGGCAGGAGAAGACCTCGGCCCCGACTTCCACCGAGCCACCCGCCAATCCCGTATACCGACCGCTGAGGATCTATGCCGAAATGGTGGAAGGAGGTCGCCCATGGGCACCTTGATCGATCCCCATGACCCCCAGGAGGAGCGGGTTTTCCTGGCGCTGAAACGGCTCCAGTTGACCCACCTGCGGGACACGCTCGTGGCGGTGTTATCCGAGGCGGCCAAGGAGCAATGGACCTACCTGGAGTTCCTCGATCAGATCCTGGGGCGCGAGCTGGACGCCAAGCAGGGCAAGCGGATCCGGATGGGGCTGCAGATCGCCCACTTTCCTTGTGTCCGGACCATCGAGGGGTTTGACTTCTCATTTCAACCCTCGGCGGACGAACGGTTGATCCGGGAGTTGTCCACGGGAAATTTCATCGCGCATGGTGAAAACATGTTGATCTTTGGACCGCCTGGCGTGGGAAAGTCCCATCTGGCAATTGGATTGGGCCGCAAGGTCGTGGAGCAGGGCCATACGGTCCGCTTCACGACGGCCACGGCGCTCCTGGCGGTCTTGGGGAAAGCCGAATCGGAAGGGAACCTCGGAGACAAGTTGACCGAATACAGCAAGCCCCGGTTGTTGATTATTGACGAGCTGGGCTACTTGCCATTCGAGCGGCGAGCGGCGCACCTGTTCTTCCAGTTGGTGAACCGCCGCTACGAGAAAGGGAGCCTGCTGGTAACGACGAACCAGCGGGTTTCGGACTGGGGAATCGTCTTCGGAGATGAAGTACTGGCCACGGCGATCTTGGATCGGTTACTCCATCACAGTCACACGCTGATGATCACGGGGGAGAGTTACCGACTTCGTGAGAAGCGCAAGAGCGGATTGATCCGATCGAGGTTGACAAACGTCGACCCCGAACAGACCCATCGAGAAACGGAGGTGAAGACCAAGAAAGAGCCAGACGGAGGCGTTAACAACCGATAACACGAAGGCATGATGGGAGTGGGGATCAGTACAGTTAGGAGGGGGTCAGAATTACTGTCGCCTGACAGGTACTGACGTAGATCTCTACGAAAGGCTCGCGAAACTTATCATGCAAGTCCTCGATCCATACTCGACGTCCAAGAGCGGCGTAGTAAGGGGGTGGTAGGCCCGCCTGAAGCCTCGCCCGGAGATAGGTGATAAAGCTGTCATGGAAATCCGGAAAGATCTCCGGGTTTTCCAGATACGGGTCCATGCCGGGAAAGGGCGAAGGTGGTCTGCTCCCCAAAATTTGGTCCAGCCGAAATGGGAGTCTCTCGGTAGATTGAGTCACGGAGGGACTCATGAGAAGGCGAAGGACCGCCGAAGAAGTGGCACGATTACTGCGCGAAGCAGACCGTGATCTGGCCAAAGGCCTGACGGTCTCTGACATCTGTCGTAAACAGGGCATCGCCGAAACGACCTATTACCGGTGGCGACAGCAGTACGCCCCAGAGCAGGTCGACAGCGATCGCCGGTGCCGCGAACTGGAACTCGAGGTCGACCGCCTCAAGAGGCTGGTGGCCGAGTTGCTCCTGGACAAGCAGATGCTCCAGGACATCGCAAAAAAAAAGTGGTGAGCCCCGACCAGCAACGGGCCGCCGCCGACTATCTCAGCGAGCACTACGGGGTCTCGCAACGGCGGATCTGCCGCGTCATGGGTCGGTCTCGCTCGGTTCTGCGATACAGTCGCACTTACCGGGCCGACGAGCCAGCCTTGGAACGAGACATGAAACGACTGGCGCGGCGGCATCCGCGTTACGGCTACCGGCGGATCCATGCCCTGCTGCTCCGTGCAGGCTGGTCGGTCAACCTCAAGCGGGTCCGGCGGCTCTG
>JAFAHT010000595.1 GCA_019237095.1 Planctomycetaceae bacterium | reverse complement strand
GATGCGCGTCAGCGGCTCGGACCGGCGAAACTCTTCGTTCCAGGACGGCAGGTAGGGGTAAATCCGCCGTACGATCCAGGCCGTCTCGGGAGTAGACAGTCGCTCCAGGGCCGTCTCGATCTGCAGTGCCGCCTCGGCGTGATGTTTGGGCCGGTAGTGGCGCCCGTCCTCCTGGCACCGCAACTCGCCCGTGGCCAGGAAGCGCAGGTAAACCGCGACCGTCGCCAGTTGCCCGGGCGTCGGCGCGAAGGCCGAATCGCTGAAGCGGTCGCGGATCCACTGCAGCCGCTCCCGCCAGCTTTTTCGGCTCCGGCTGGCTTCCACCAGGGCGCGGGTGAACTCCGCCTCGGCCCCCCCTTCCGGTTCTCCCCCCCGGAGGGCAGGCAGCCTCATCCCGGCCTCGGCGAGCACCGGATCAGACGCGTGCATCGAAGAATCTTCTCCATTCGATCCTCGGGCCGCCGTCCACCCTACCTGGGGAAGACAGGGACAGGAGTTCGCGCAATCGGGTGGCGGCTTCGATCAGGAGTTGCGGCGGCCGGGGCCACTGCTCCAGGATCAGGGCGCCGTGATAGTCGCGCCGGCGCAGGCGCTCCAGAAAAGCCCTCACGCCCGCATCGTCCATCCTCGCCGGTCCGGTGAAGAGCGTCAAGTGGCTGTCGGCGTCGCCGTAGTTCTCGTGGACGTGCAGGTGAATGATGGGGACCTCCGGCGCCAGCTCATCGATGTAGCGAATGAAGTCATTATGGGTCGGCGTACAGAGGTTGGCGTGGCCCAGGTCCAGACACATGCCGACGGTCCCGGGGCCAACTGCATCCAGCTCCCGCAGGCTCGCGAAGGTCTGGTTGAAGTCCGCAGGCGTTGTGCGAGGCGTGTTCTCAATGCTGAGCCGCAACCCCGACCCGGCTGCGTAACGGATCACGGGCTCCAGAGAACGCACGAAGCCTGGCGCCCCCTCAGCCATATTGAGGTGCAGGTTGACGAGGTCGGCGCCGATGTCACGGGCGAAATCAACGCTGCGGATCAACAGCGGGACCCCGTCGGGGTGCAGCGGGTTGGCCTGCCAGGGCGCGTGGACGGTGAAGCGGATGTCGTGGGCCTCGCCGGTGTCGCGGATCCAGGCGCGCAGGCCCTGGTCCATGTCCGACTCGTCCCAGCCCGCGGCGCTGCCGCCGGGGTACTCCTTCTTGTCCGCGAACCATTCGAAGGCGCCGAAGCCGTGCCGGACCGCGAACTCGAACGGCTCCATGCGCTCGGCGCACGCGATGGCGGTCTGGTTGCCGATGCGGAGACGTGGGATCATGAAAGCCTCAGTTGCCCAGTCCTACCTGGGGGCGGGTCTGCACGACGTAGAACGACCCGCCGGCCACGGCCCCTTCGACGTCTTGCGCCGGGCCCAGCACCTTCTCGACATCGATGCCGATGCGGGCAATGGAGCGGAGCAAGTCGTCACGGAAGCGCGGGTCCCAGGCCAGCTTCTCGGCCGTGTAGTCGAGCAGCCGGTGCTCGGGCTCCTCAGCCAGGAAACTATCATACAAGCCAGCTCCGGCAAAGTCCTCCAGGTCCTCGCCATTGGAATCGGAGCGGAAAATCACGCCCTTCCCGTACAGGCCGATGCTCTTGCCGGGGTAGGCGAGGACTTCCAGGCTCAGGTCGGCCTTGCGACAGACGAATCCCAGGGAGCGGCCGGGGTAGTTGCCGACCAGGGTTTCGCCCATGCCCAGCACCACCTCGGCGTAGAGCTCGGCAGGGTCCCTCGTGAAGGGGTTAGCGGTGTGGATGACAAAGGCGTAATCGGCCGGCACGACCTGCTGGATCAGCACCGCCATCCGCAGGTCCGCGTGCGGGACGCCGCGGGCGCGGCGTGAGAGGTAGGCCCGATCGTTCCACTTCGAGGCCCAGACGCGCCGGATGCCGCGCCAGGCCTGCTCCCAGGGCACAGGCGCCAGGCCCACGCGCTGCCAGGCCTGCAGCAGAGACTCCTTCAACTCCGCGGGCGGGGCCATCTCCAGCAGCAGCGCCCGCAGGCGGGACAGCACCTCGACAGGGTTCTGCTCTGCCGCCGCGACGAGGGCCTCATACTCCCGGCGAAGCGCGCGGTTGCTGTCGTCCCCCAGCGCGTTTTCAAAGGCACCGAAGGGCAGGGCGAGGGACGTCGGCAAGTGGACCCAGTCGGGCAGCCGGTCGCGTAGTCCGTTCAAGTTGTTGGCCTTCCCGCCCACGGTAGCGGGGGTGAACTGGTCCTGCGTGACCGCCCAGCGGGAGAAGGTAGGGGCCGTGCCGCGTCGTGTTGTGTTCCGCTCGACTTTCACGTCAGGGCCGCCGCCTGCTGCTTGGGCAGCGGGCTCCTCGTACTCCACGTCGCCGCCAGGGGTCACGCGCAGCAAGGCACTCTTGTCCCGCAACCCCTTGAGGCGTGCGTACGCCCCGGGGTCGAAGCAGGTGGCGAAGAGCACCCGAGCGTTGCGGGCCCGCACCGCCACGTGCGACAGCAGGTCTGGCGCGTCAGAGGTGATGACCGCCGTCACGCCCTCGGGAATCTCCTCGTTGCCACTCACGGCATCCGCGACGAGCACGGTGGGTTCAGGGAAACGCTCGCCCTGCACGGCAATGAGGCGGTCCACCAGGCGCACTCGGCCGGAGGCCCGTGCGGGGCTGATGACCTGCCATCCCCCCAACCCCGCCGCCTTCCGCAGCACTGGGTCGAGAGGGCCTAACAGCAGGGCGAGCGCGAAGGCCGGCCCGCCGCGGATGACCTCCTCACTGAAGAGAGGCACCGCCCATCCGTGCACCTCGAACGCCTCACCCAGGAACTCGGCCTTGGGCTGCAGGCGCTGGTAGAGGTCGTTGGTGAACCCCTGGACCCAGCGCGCCACCCGGTCGGCCACGCTCTTGGCGTGCAGCGCCCAGTCCCGGCCGTCCCGGGGGCGGGCTATGAGCGCAGCCCAGTGGCTGGCGCAGATGGCCAGCTCCTGGGAGTCGATCGAGAGGTTAAGATTTCGGAGGGCCCAGTGGACCAGCTCTACCAACCGATCGCGGTCGAATTGGCTGAGGTTTGATCGCTCGATCATCCCGCGCAGGGACCCTTCCAGCGCCAGGTCCAACAAGAGCAGGTCCCGCAGGGCGGCATCATCCGTCGCCGCGGCGATCGCTTCCCTCAGCCCCACGCGCGCCGACGTGGCCGCGGGCACAAGTTCTTCCGTTGCCGCTCCCCGTTGCCGCAAAGAGAAGAGCGCGTCGAGTTGCTGGTTCGGTCCCTGGCCCAGCCGGCTGCGGGCCGCGTTGGCGGCGCTCTGGAGGTCCGTCCCCGAATGCACGGACTTGAGGATCCGCAGGAAGTTCTCGAAGTCCTGGATCAGCGCGTCCTTCCGGTCGGGGAAAACCCCGGGGTCGGCCTTGATCGGGCGCTCGAAACCCCTCAGCCGTTCGCGCGTAACGCCGCCCGCTTCCAGGGTCTGGTAGAACCGGCTCAGGTCCCCATCGCTGTTCAGGAACGCGAGGTAGGCCGTGCAGATGACGACGTCATCGGGGGTGGTGTTGTTGTGGAGCTTCTGGTGCCACTCCTCCACGAAGGTACCGCTCGCCTCCTTCACGTCGTGGCGGTGCATGATACGGAGGATCTCGTCACGGACCTGCTGGCCGTCGCCCCCGCGGCCAAGCGTCGTGAGCAGGAGGCGCACCCACGTCCGACCTCCTGCCCCGGTGCCAAGGGCGTCGCGCGGCGGTTGCCGTCGCCAGATGCCGGCCAGCCGCTGGGTGAGCCGCTCCTGGGCGCGACTGAGTTCGCGGGGTTGGGTGTTGTAGCGCCGCTGCCAGTCGAGCTGGCGCGTGGCGCTGTAGCGCAGCCAGGCGAACAGCAGCGCCAGCGCCTCCTCGTCGTCCTCTACCCCTTCCAGCAGGTCGTGACAGAGGTTGAAGCGGTGCATCAAGGTCCAGGAGCTGGCCCCCTTCTCGGCACCGACAATCTGGTCGGCTAGGTCCCAGAGCCTGGGGGAGGGGAGGCGGGGGTCACCCTCGCGCTCAAACAGCGGGCAGTACACCTC
>JAFAHT010000397.1 GCA_019237095.1 Planctomycetaceae bacterium | reverse complement strand
ATGCCTGAGATTTTGTGGTTGTTTTTGTCTGCAATATCGTATACTATTCTGTAGACGGATTGGGTGAGCTGGAGGAACTCAAAACCCGGTTGATCCGTCATAGCCAATGACCCAATGAGTCAAGGTCGGCGACAACACAGGTATTAGAAAGGGCGTTCCGCGCGTTCCGCGCAGTCCGGTGGGATTATTTCGCGCGTTCCGCGCGGTCCGGTGAGATTATTTAACAATGAGCGAAACTCTGACGGTGCGGATCACACGTTCCGCCCATGCAGCACTCCGTTCTCTATCAGAGGAGACTGACGAGTCGATGACGGAGGTTCTGGACAAGGCGATCGAGGCTTACCGGCGTGCAAGCTTTCTAGCCGGCCTCAATGAAGACTTCGCCGCGTTGCGCCAGAATCGAGCTGCCTGGGAGGAAGAACAGCAGGAACTGAGGGCGTGGGACGCCACGCTCGTCGATGGGCTCCAGGATTAACTTCAGATGGGCAACGAAAAGCCGGTTCGTGGTGAAATATGGGATGTCAATCTGGATCCAGCGCTAGGCCACGAACAGGGTGGGAGACGGCCAGTTCTAGTTGTCTCCGTAGACCAGTTCAACCAGGGCCCCAGCGGCCTGGTGATCGTGGTGCCGATAACGTCGAAGGATAAGCGCATCCGATCACAGGTCGCGATCGAGGCCGGTGAAGGTGGATTGAATACTCGAAGTTTCGCGATGTGCGAGGCCGTTCGGTCGGTCTCGCTCGAACGGCTGAGTGGGCGACGTGGAGTGGTCTCCCCCGAGACCATGGCAAAGGTTGCTTACTGCCTGCAAGTTCTCCTGGGGATCTGATGTTCAAAACCCACGCCGTGCCTGCCGGACCCGGACCCGTCAGGCACGGCCGCAACCCTGGCCCGGGGCTGGCCTCACTCACACAGGAAACACCACCCGCTCCGGGCAGAACTTCGCCAGCTTATCGGCATCAATCTCGACCCCCAGACCGGGGAGCTGGGGGATCATGAGCAGGCCTTTATCATCAAGACGAAACGGTACGGTGGTAATCTCGTCAATGGTACACGCAGAGTGTGAGATACTCGACGTAGCGGGCAACCGGAATCGCCGCGGAGAACTGGAGATCGGCGGCCAAGCCGACGGCAGTGTTCCAGCCGTGGGGGGACGACCTGGACATTGTGGTCGTACGCCAGCCAGGCGATCTGCCGCGACTCGCTCAGGCCGCCATTCTTGGTGCAATCGGGCTGAATGATATCGACGGCCTTGCGCTCGATCCAGGGCTGAAACGCCTGACCAGCAACTCGTCAAACTTGCGGTCGCGCCGGCCTAGAGCTTGCCTGAGGTGAAACAACTGCCGAGACCGACGAGCCCCTCGTCGGTCGTGACGATCAGCAGCGTGTGCAGGTTTTCCTGCGGCTCGTGCCCCTGCGGCCAGCCGCCATCCACGGTGCCACCGGTCAATGGGCAGACCGCGATTGCCATGATTTTCACGACGACCCTCTCAGTCCGCAAGCAATCAAGTTCGCGTTGGGGATGTCCTTCCGGATCGGGCAAAATGGCCGGCACGTGAACCCCAGGTTATCTCAGACGCCGGCATTCGCAAGGGCGCGGTGAGCGACCCGATTTGCCGCCATGCCCCGCAGCCGATTCTGTACCGAAATTCATCAAGCTGTCGGCGATGACCAGGGATCTTTCGTGATACGATCAGGATGTCGATCGCGAGGGTTCTGTGTCACACGGGAGGGCCTGCAATGTTTTCCGATCGCGTCAGAGTGGTGATCGACCGGGTTGATCGGCTGCGAGATCAGGTTGACGACCACTGGCAGATCCCTCGGGATGAGGCCATGGTTCTGGCTCAGTTGGTTCGGATCGGTCGGTGCATCTCGATCTGCGAGATCGGCACCAGCTACGGTTTTTCGACCCTGCACCTCGCGGCCGCGGCAAGTGAGCACGGGGGCCACGTCCATTCGATCGACGCTGATCCGAAAAAGGTCCGGGCAGCGGGCGAAAGCCTCAGGGAGGCTGGCCTTGCAGAGACCGTCACCCTTCACGAGGGAGATGCGCGGACGGTCCTGACCAGCCTGAAACCCCAGGCGCACTTCGACTTCGTATTCATCGACGCGACGAAGGCGCAGAGCGACGAATACCTGGACGCGGTCTGGAGCAAGCTGGCGCCTGGGTGCGTACTGGTGACCGACAATACGACCACGCACGCCGAGGAACTGGCCCCGTTTGTTGTCCGCCTTCGCAGCCTGCCTGACTTCGCCAGTTGCGGCGTGCCCGTCGGCAACGGATTCGAGCTGACCGTGAGACGACGTTGAGCGATTCGACCTGGGCGAAGGAGGACAAGATGAGTGCAGCCGAACAGGCTCTCGGAGGAGAACGCGTCGTCATCGACCCCACTCAGTACCTCGACGGCTCGGCGATGCAGCAAGCCGGCGGCGCGGTCCGGGACTTGAAGCTGATCTATCCCGAGACCGGCTTCGACGCGCTGAGCCTCTGCCTTGGAGTCGTCGAGATTGACCCCGGTCACCACACTCCGCTGCACCGCCACCGCTGTGAAGAGGTGTACTACGTGGTCAGCGGCACGGGGGAGCTGGAATCGGGCGGCCGGCGCCACTCGATCGGCCCTGGCTCTGCCGTCTTGAACCGCCCCGGGGTCCTTCACCGTGTCTTCAACACCGGATCGGAGGTGCTCAAGCTCGTCGTCGTGGCCGGGATCATGCTTGTCCCGCTGCTCCCGCGCTGGCCAACGCCTTCTCCTTACGAGGTCCTCGAAGGCACCACGGCGTCTGACCACCCGCCGGTCCACGATTCACCGTGCTAACGAGGTTCCTGGCCGGGGGGCGGGCTTTGGCGTGGGTACCCACTGGCTCGATGCTTGCCAAATACCGCCGTCAACGAGCGTTCCACTTGTACTGGCTGGCACCATGCAAGGGGAGCTTCCAGAACGCACCCTCGGGGATTGGTGCGGTTGACCGGGGCGACCGTCGACCCGCGGAATCCGGGCCGGGTCTACATGTGCATTGCTCGGGGGGGAGCGTCTGGCGGGGGCCGGCGAAGTGATGCCCCTTCGGGAAGGCAAGAGAGACATGCTGAAAGCGCCCGTTCCGAGTGAAGGAAGGTCAACATAACAACAAAAAAGCCCGGCCCCCTCCGAGGGGGCCGGGCACAGCCAGGGAGAACGACGCTTGCTCGTGACCTCAATGAGAAGGCTGGAACCGAATTCGGTCAAAGCCCAGCCTTCTCAACCAAGACTTTCGGGTAACCTTGGTTAGACGGAAAGATAAAAAGCATAGGGCGTGCCGTAAGAATCGGATCCCGACAGATTCTTCCTTACGCACGATAAACCATTATTCAAAAATGGTTTACATCACTCGGTGCGAGGGTTGGAGAAAACGAGCATGTCCCGTGTCAGCTTTTTCAGCCGTATTCTTCGGCATGCATGTCACTTTCTTGAGCGATCGGGAAAGCGGTCTCAACGGTCTCTTAATCCTGATCCATCATAGCGTTGACGCACGCACGAATGAGTTAGTGCTGGGCCTGGTATGACGTGAAACGTCGCGCTGCGTCTTACCATCTGGGAGGCTACATTGCACCACGGCCTTTCAGGACACTCTGGGTTTGGCACGGCGTTTGGAATGATTCTATTACCAAATTTCTTCGGCTGAGCTCGTGCCCGGCACCTGAGGGCATGCGGGAGCGATGAGGACTGGGGAAGCTGCGCGAGCTGGATGTTCGCACGGGGTTCGTCATGTATGTTAAGATACACAGGAAGTTCGCCGGACTGGCCGGCGGTCGTATTGCTTCTCGATGAGCGCGTCAAGAAGGCGGGGAAAGGATCATGATCCAATGAAGGTGCTCGTGCTCGGTTTGGACGGAGCAACCTGGGACATTCTGGATCCCTTGATCTCGGAAGGCCACCTGCCCAACCTGGCCCGGTTGCGGGAAACGGGAGCCTCTGGCAGTCTCGAATCGATCTTTCCACCTTTGAGCCCTGTGGCCTGGACCGGGGTCATGACGGGCAAGAACTCGGGCAAGCATGGGGTCTTCGAGTTTCTCGAGTACGGACACGACCCGCTCAAGCCGCGTGTCAACTCCTCGCGGTCGATTCAGGCCGAATTGCTCTGGGAGATCGCCGGCCAGCATGGCATGAAGACCGTGGCAGGGGGCGTGCCGATGAGCTATCCCCCCCGGCCCGCCCACGATTTTCCCGGCTTCTACCTCGGCGACTTTCTTAGCCCCGAGAAGGCGGCCGATTTCACCTCCGACTCCGCGCTCTTCGCCGAGCTCGAGCGAGTTGTCGGCCCCTATCGTCCCTGGTCCACGGCCATTCATGACGGCGGCAACGAGGCCGCCGTGATCGACGATCTGACCGAGTTCCTGGACCAGCATCTGAAGACCGTCGAGTTTCTCATGCAGCGGTGCGAGTGGGACCTGCTGATTTTCGACCTCATGGCCACGGATCGCCTGGGTCATGAGTTATGGCACGTCTGGGACCTGACACACCGGGCGGCCCAGGGTAGGGAGGCGGAGCTTGCGTCCCTGCGACCCAAACTGATCGAGTTCTGGAAGACGCTCGACCGGGGTGTGGGTGCCATTCATGCCATGCTACCGTCTGATGCCGCACTCCTGCTCATGAGCGATCATGGTTTCGGTCCGATCGAATGGTATGTCAATTTCAACGTGTGGCTGCTTGAACAGGGATTCATCGCGCTTCAGGACAGTTTCTATGTCAAGCAGAAGCACTGGTTTTATCGCCGAGGGATGACCCCCGAATGCGTTTACAACGTGATGAGCCGGCTGGGTCTGGCCAGTCACCGGGTGAGTCGGTTCCGCGGCAAGCAATCCAGCCTGGTGGATCGGCTGAGCGAGTCCGTTTTCCTGTCCCGGCGACACATCGATTGGACGCGGACACGGGCCTATGCACAGGGCAACTTCGGCCAGATCTTCATCAACCTCAAGGGGCGGCAAGCCCAAGGATGCGTGGAGCCTGCGGATGCCCGGGCACTGCGACGCGACCTCAAAGCCGGCTTGCTGGAGATCGTTCACCCCGAGACCGGAGGGCCGTTGGTCGAGCGCGTTTACGAGGGGGAGGACTTGTACCACGGACCCCTTGCGCACCTCGCCCCCGACCTCACGGTGGTTCTCAACGACTGGCGCTACCGGACAATCGGGCTGCACGATTTCACGACGCATAAGGTCATTTCCCCTGCGTTCGGCCCGACCGGCGATCACCGCATGGAAGGGATCTTGATTGCCGCGGGCGCTGCGTTCCGGCAGGGGTCTTCGCCTTGCCAGGCCGACCTGCTCGACATCGCCCCGACCGTTCTCCACCTGCTCGGAGTTCCAGTTCCCGCCGACATGGACGGCCACATTCTGACCGAGCTGCTCGATTCCACGGCTGCCCCGCCCGCGGCAAGTGCGATTCCCATCTCCACGCCCGGACTGCTCTACCAGTCCTCGCTGGCGAGCGTGGGCGGAAGCGGAGCTAACGATGCCAGCGGTTCCAGCCTATCCGGCGTGCCAGTCGCGTCGTCTTACAGCGACGAAGAGGATGCCGCAATCCAGCAGCGGCTAGCAGATCTTGGCTATCTTTGAATCAACGCCGGACTTCGGTTGATCAAAAGCCAGGGCGCGACTATGATTTAAACAGCATGATTCCGCGTTCGTGGAAGCTCAACGATTCCCGGTCACTTCACGCTCTCATGCATCTGGAAGGAGGCCAACTATGCCGATGACCCCCCGCCTGATTGAGTCATCGAGTCTGAGCCCCGTTTCCGGATCGCGACGGGGCTAAGGACCGCCCCCGGTCCTTTGCCCCCGGGCTGGCCCGCATCCGCATCGGACCAGGTTCTTGCCCCGATCGGCATGTGCGATGAATCGAGATCACCGGAGCGAATATCGGTGACTTGCGCGGATTTTCGCGTTCATAGCTCAACATAAGTTCACATCAATTTGCGGGAGATAAATCATGAAAGATCACATCATCTCTCAAAAGACCATGGCGCGGCTATGTGCCGAACCGAGCTCTGACGACGGGCTGGATCCGCATTCCAGGTCGCGGATCATGCCGGGAGACAGGCACTTGCACGGCCGATCTCAGGAAGGGCCGGATCGCAAGGCTTTGCAACTCTGTCACCAGGTGGCCGAGACTCTTGAGGAAGTGCTTGCCGAGTGCGGCGACGTCGTCCTGCAAGCCCTGCGGGTGCTGGACGTGGAGCCGGCGCCAGACGCCTCGCGGCTGCTGGTGACGGTGGCCGTCGATGCGCCACCGGAGAAGGTGCTTGATCCCTGCAGCGTCCATGACCATTTGGTGCGCGCCTCCGGCCACCTCCGCAGCGAGGTGGCAGGTGCCATCACACGTAAGCGTGCGCCGGTGCTGGTCTACCGTCTGGCGGCAAACCCGGACGCCTTCTGTTATTGACGGCAATTCGGAGAGCCGGCGTGAGGTTTGCTTCCCCGGCTCTCGCTGGTTGCGGTTCAACCGACCATCACGCGTCCGGGCTGGCCTTCGGTGCTGGGCTCTTCGATCATGATTGGGCGGTCGAGGAAGGCACCGATGGTGGCGGCGTTGGTACGGAGGTGGTCTGTGGTCTGGCTGACGGTGTAGATGGAGCGACCCTCGGCGAGCGCCAGGGGGAGGAGAATTTGATCGGCCGAGTGGGGGTCGACGGCCGCTTGGTCCACAGCCTCGAAGGCGAGCAACTGGTCGACGGCCTCGTCCGCGACATCCTCGGAGGACTTGCCGCGCTGGCCCAAGCCGACGAATGTCGCGGGAATGGCGCCCTCGTGTTCGGCAATCAGGCTGAGGGCAGCCCCCTGCCCGGGGCTGGGCCAGCGAACCGCCTCGATTTCGACATTAGCGGTCAGCCCGAGTAGCCGCAGCCGCCGCAGGGCCCGGTCGCGCAGGCGCCCGGCGATGTCGTCGCGAAGATTGGCGACTCCGGCGATGCCGAGGATTCGCCGCAATGACCCGCGACCGGTCTGGACCCAGGCCTTGGGCATGGCCGGCTCGATCCAGGCCTCGAGCCGGCCGCCTCCTCTTGGGTAGAAACCCGCGGCCGGCATTGCCAGGGCGATCGGCAACCCCAAGGCGGCGAGATAGGCTCGCCAGGTGTGCTCGAGGAACGGATGAGCCGGCGCCTTGGGGTTGAAGGTGCCTCCCGTCAGGACGACGCGTACAGCCGATTCGGCCCGCATGGCAAGGGGCAGGTGGAGCGTCTGAAGCACCAGGCTGGTCGAGCCCGCGGTGCCGATATCGATCGTCAGGTCGCTCGGCGAGTACGCTCCCGGTCGGAAAACCAGCTCCCGCGATCCAGCCGCGGCGCCGGTCACTTCCGCTTGCCCAAGGATTGCGGCGGCTTCGACCGCCTTCAGGTGCTGGGGCCTCAGTCCAGGCTGGTCTCGGTTGGCCCGGATGCTGGTCATTCTGAACGGTCGGCCGGTCAGCAGCGACAGCGACAGCGCCGTGCGGAGGATCTGACCGCCCCCCTCGCCGTGGGAGCCGTCCAGATCGACAAATCTTTCCGAGGGATAAGTTGATGCCGGCACCAGCGGTACGTCTCCCGGTTGTCCGTGCTTCCAAAGCGCGTTCCATGATACCCGAACGGGTGGGGGAATTGCGTCATGCGGTGCGTGGCTCGCCCACCGTTTTCGGGCGAAGCGATCCTCGGGCGTTGCTTCGGGCATTGCCCGTCCGTTGCTCCAGCGCAGTCTCCCCTCCATGGCCGTCGCTCCTTCGATCGGGCCTCAGCGGATCTCAACGTCCGTCGGCCGGCTCTGCATGCTTCTCAGGCTGGGAATCGTTCTTGCTTGTCGTGCTGACCTTGGGTTTTTCCTGGTTTCCCAGCCTGATCTGCGAAGGGTCACCAGGAACGGGACGATCCGTCTTGGTCGCCTGCTCGCCGAGCGTGCCGAGCTGGTTGCGGTCGGCCCAGACCAGGATCAACTTCTGGCGTTGCTGGTCACCGTGGGCATCGGACTGGGTGAACAGAAATGCGCCCAAGCTGCGTTCCTGTTCCGGGCGGCAGCCGACCACGGCCGCCTGGCCGGTTTCGAGGACGAGGTTGGCGGCGAGGTCGGGAAGTGACTCCTCCTGCTGGCCATCGTTGATCTTGAACTGTTGAGAGGCGTAGGGGGCGGCGTTCACCATGGGCTGGTACGAGCGCAGCATTGGCCCGTGATGGATCTCGGGCGTAAAGCGAAGCGAGACACCGTTCGTACCGTCGTGGGCGGCGATCACGCGGAAGTAGCCGCTGGCTGCCTGGTAGTCCTTGCCGTAGGGGCGGTTCTCCCGGTTCAGGAGCAGGGTGACTTGATCGGCGGCCTCATTGATGCTGATGAGTGTTTGCTCTCCGTCATCGAGGAGAAAGGTGGCGGGCTCGACCTTGTGCGGCGGAGGCGCGGCGAGAACCGCCTCAAGCTCGGGGGGGAATTCGCCGGTGATCCGGCCAATTCGAAGGCCGTTGACCTGCAGGGCCCGGCGAGCTTCGGGAGTGATGGCCTGTTCATCGGCCGTCTTCCAGAGAATCTCGTTGATTGCTGGGTCGCGGAAGGAACGATCCACGATGGCCACGCGGAGCATGCACTTGCGGGGTTCGATGAGCTGGCCGCGCTGCCGGCCAATCTGCTGGAACAGGTTCTCCGGGCGCAGTTGGCCTCGGTGGGGATTACAGCCTGAAAGTCCAGACAAACCCCCGATCACGACCAGGGCAAGGGCCGACACGCCCACCGTCGCCCACTGCCGGCTCTCAGAGTTCATGGGGCGGAATCCTTTCTGCGTCGTCTCGAAAGGATCTGCGCAACGGAGGGGGAAGAGAGACACCAGGTCCCGGAAGGTTGGACCACTCGCCGTGTGCCCCAAACCCCGCAGACGGGCCGCCTTAATCAGACATCGGAGGAGTTGAGAGTCTAGGTCGATTCCTGTGAGTCGTCAATCGGAAATCTTCCTGGACAAGCCAAGCTGGAATGCATGGGTAAGAAGGAAGATCAGTCTTGGGCCCGGCAATGTGAATGGACCAGCGTCTGCCCGGTGGGAGCAAGAAACCTGACTTGTGAACGTCGCTCGCGAATTGTTATAGGAGTCATAGCGACGAGATGCCCGTCGAGCCCATCGCAGGTGCTTGGTCATCAGGACTTCGCTTTGAATTCGGCATGGATCTTGAGGGCACAACAAGGAAGGTCAACCTCTTGAGCACTCTCCTCGCTTGGAACCACGCCCGGGTATGGGCGACCGCGCAACCGTTGGCAATCTGGCACTGGGAATTTTCCGGCCTCCACCGCAGCGCCGATCTCTCGATCAGCCTGGCCTGCCTGGCCATCTCGGTGTTTCTGGTACTCCATTACTTGCGTCCGTGGAGGCGACAGGACGTTCCCTACCAGTCGATCGTCTGGATGATCGCGGGGTTCGTCTTGCTCTGTGGGATCTCATTTTTTCTCGAAGCGATTGCAGACAGCCCCGCCAACCCCCTGACCGGCGCAATCTCGCTGGCCATGGCGGCGGCGTCCTGGACAGCCGTCCTCACGCTGGCTTGCCTGGTCCGTGGGATCAAAGCCCCTTGCCATCCAAGGGAATTCGAGAAGGAGATCGCCGAGCGGCAACGCGCCGAGGAAGCGCTCAGGGAAAGTGAATCGACGGCGCGGAAGCTCGCACTGGCGGCCAGCCGCACTGACAATGCCGTGATCATCACCGACGCCGAAGTCCGCATCGAGTGGGTCAACGAAGGATTCACGCGGATGACTGGATATTCTGCCGAGGAAGTCTTGGGCCGCAAGCCGGGCGCGGTTCTCCAGGGACCGGAGAGCGATCCGGCCACAATCGCCCTGATGAGGGAACGGAACAAGGCGGGGGTGGGATTCCAGAGCGAAGTCCTCAACTACGACAAATGGGGGCGGAAATACTGGGCGGCGATCGAGGTTCAACCCATTCACGACGATGCGGGACAGCTCACCAACTTCATCGCCGTGGAGAGCGACATCACGGAGCGAAAACGCGCCGAGCGGCGAATGGAAGTTCAGCACGCGACCATGCAGATTCTCGTGGGATGCAACCGCCTGGACGAGGCGATTCCCAACCTGCTTTCCACCATAGGACGCCTGCTGGATTTCGACGTGGCCGAGTGCTGGATGGTGGATCGACAGGCGGGCGTACTGCGGTCGGCAGCGACACCGTGGACCTCGCAGCGCATCGGCCCGGAATGGGCCCGCGCGAGGGTGGAGCGGGAATTTCCCCCGGGAGTCGGGCTGCCCGGGCGAGTCTGGTCCACGGGCTGCTCGGCCTGGATTGCCGACCTGACGCAAGAACCAGGCGGTCGATTGGCGCGGAGAGAACTCGCGGTTCGCACGGGTCTGCGCAGCGCATTCAGCTTTCCGATCATCGCCAGCAAGGCTGGACCGATCCTCGGGGTGATGACGTTCCTGTCCCGTGAACCGCTGGAGCGCGATGAGCCGCTGTTGCAGGCCATGACGACGCTGGGGCGGCAGATCGGCCTGTTTGCCGAGCGGCGGCGGACCCAGGCCGAGCTGATGCAGGTCAACGCCCGGCTCAATGCCCTGCTCGACGCCTCCACCCAGGTCTCGATCATTGCGGCTGACCCCGACGGGCTGATCACCGTCTTCAACCCGGGTGCCGAGCGCATGCTGGGATACTCCGCACAGGAGATGGTCGGTGTGTCGACTCCCTTGCTAATCCACGATGCCCAGGAAGTGAGCGCGCACGCGGCGCGGTTGTCGGCCGAGTTCTGTACCACGATCGAGGGATTCGACACCTTCGTCGAGCGGGCGCGACGGGGAGGCCACGACGTCGGTGAGTGGACCTACATCCGCAAGGACGGCACGCGGTTGACCGTTCTGCTCGCGGTGACGGCGGTGTTTGACTCCGAGGGGAATATCAACGGGTTCCTCGGTATCGCCACTGACTTGACCGACCGCCAGCGGGCCGAACGCAACCTTCGTGAGAGCGAGGCCCGATTCCGCCGCCTGGTCGAAGCCAACATCTTCGGTGTCGTCTTCGGAGACATCAAAGGCAACATCACCGACGCCAACGACGCGTTTCTGGAGATGGTCGGCTTTACCCGCGAGCAGATGGACGCCGGCAGACTTCCCTGGGATGCGCTCATCCCGTCGACCTCCGTCGAGCTCCTGCAGCGCTGCCGCGCCGAGCTGAAGCGCCGGGGAAGTTGCGCCCCGTTCGAGCTGGAATGTCGGCGAGCGGATGGCCAGAGTCTTCCCGTGCTGCTCGGCGTCGCTCTACTCGACGAGCGTCGCCCTGCCGAGCCTGGTGCACCAGTTGTGGCGTTCTGCCTTGACCTCTCGGAGCGGAAACGCCTGGAAGACCAGCTTCGCAGACACGCCAGCGAGCTGGCCGAGGCCGACGCCCGCAAGAACGAGTTTCTGGCGATGCTGGGACACGAGCTGCGCAATCCCCTGGCTCCAATTCGCAATGCCGTCAAGATCATGAAGCAGCGCGGTTCCGACGACCCTGCCCTCTGCTGGGCCCGCGACGTGATCGACCATCAGACGCGGCAGATGGCACAGCTCGTTGATGATCTGCTGGAGATCTCGCGCGTCACCCGGGGCAAGGTCCGGCTCCAGAAGGAAGTGGTCGCTGTTGCCACCATCATCGCCTACGCGGTGGAGACCAGCCGGCCGATCATCGATGCGCATCGCCATCGGCTCTCAATCGCGCTGCCCCCTGAAACGATTCTTGTGAATGCCGACGCGGTTCGCATGGCCCAGGTGCTTTCGAATCTACTGAACAACGCGGCCAAGTACACCGAGGCGGGAGGGCACATCCGCCTGGCCGTCAAGGTCGAAGAGGATCTGGTCGCCTTCCAGGTCCGCGACAACGGCATCGGAATTGCTACGGAAATGCTCTCGAGCGTCTTCGACCTGTTCACCCAGGTCGATCATTCGCTGGACCGCTCGAATGGGGGCTTGGGGCTGGGCCTGACCGTGGTGCGCAGCCTGGTCGAGATGCACGGCGGCAGCGTGCAGGCCGCCAGCGAGGGGCTGGGAAAGGGAAGCGAGTTCACGGTCCGCCTGCCGATCTGGAAAGCGGAGGAAACAATGGCCACTGACCGGTCACCGTTTGTCTCCTCTCCCTCGACAGAGTCTCACACCACTACGAGCCCGGCTCCGCGCAGCCGCAAGGTGCTTGTGGTTGACGACAACGTTACATCGGCACAGAGCCTGGAGTTGCTGCTCACACTCGAGGGGCACGAGGTCCAGGTCGTCCATGACGGCCCTTCCGTGCTGCGGGAGGTCAGCCATCACCATCATGAAATTGTGCTCATGGATATCGGCCTGCCAGGGATGAGCGGCTACGAGGTGGCTCGCCAATTGCGCCAGCAGCCCGAGCTGGGCAACCCTCTCATCATCGCCGTCACCGGCTATGCCGAGGACGAGGCGCGCCGCCTCTCACGCGAGGCGGGCTTCGACCACCATCTGGTCAAGCCCGTCGATCCTGACGCCATCCTGGCCCTCCTGGCATCGCTCGAGTGGTCGGAGCAGCCTGACCAGTTGAAACCCTTGAAATCCAGGGACTCGGCGGTTGAACTGTGCGAGCCGGGTACATCATCCGCCTTCTTGTGATGCCGCGTACATTCCGGTCTGACCGATATCCAGCCTGGGCTCGCCACCGTCCGACCGTCCCAGCACCACCAGCAGCGGTGGCTTCCCGGGAAAAAGTGTTATTCCCGCCGGAGGGGGCTTGCTCGAGATCTGCATCACATCTCCTTCAGATACTCGTGCACGAACTGGACTGCCATCGCTCCCTCGCCGACGGCCGACGCGACGCGCTTGACCGAGCCGGAGCGCACATCCCCGGCCGCGAACACGCCCGGCCGGCTGGTTTCGAGCAGAAACGGTGACCGCTTCGCGCTCCATGCAGGCGACTGGGCCAGGGCCGGCCCGGTGCGGACGAACCCCTTGGAGTCGATTTCGATCTCCTTGGGCAACCAGTCGGTCCGCGGCACGGCACCGATGAAGCTAAAGAGCGCCTCTGCCTCCAGCACTTGCGTCTGGCCTGTCTTGCTGTTGACAATCTCGATCGTGGTCAGACGGACATCGCCGGACATTCGCTTGACCTCCGTGTTGAGCAGCACCTCGATGTTGCCGGTTTCCTCGAGCCGCCGGGCCAGGAAGCTCGACATATTCTTGTACAGATCGTCGCCGCGGATCAGGATGAACACCTTCCGCGACTGACCGGCGAGGAAGACGGCGGCCTGTCCGGCGGAGTTGCCGCCACCGACGACCACCACGTCCGCGCCCCGGCAGATCTGGGCTTCGTTGGGTGTCGCGGCGTAATAGACGCCGCAGCCCTCGAATCGCTCGCACCCCTCGACACCGAGGCGGCGATACTCCGCGCCGGTGGTGATCAGAAGGCACTTGGCGGCGACGGATTCGCTGCCGTCCAGGTGAAGAACGGCGTAGGCGTTGTCGAACGTCAGACCGGTCACCGGCCCGGAGACAGACAGGCGGGCACCGAACTTGTTGGCCTGGAGGACTGCGCGGTCCGTCAACTCGCGGCCTGTCAGCCCGGTGGGAAAGCCGAGATAGTTCTCGATCCGCATGCTGCTGCCGGCCTGACCGCCGGGCGCGATGCACTCCAGCACCAGCGTCGAGAGTCCTTCAGAGGCGCCATAGACCGCGGCCGCCAGTCCCGCTGGCCCGCCGCCGACCACGACCAGGTCGTAAACCTGCTGATCCAGCGGCTGGCGAATGCCGATGGCCTCGGCCAGCTCGCTGTTCGAGGGATTGCGGAGCAGCAACATGTGCCCGCAAGCGACCACTGGCGTGCCGGCCTCGGTGACACCGAACTGCTTGAGCAATTGATTCACTTGCGGATCGGACTCCAGGTCCAGCCAGGTGAACCAGACCCGGTTCCTGGCCAGGAAATCGCGGATCCGGAACGTGTCGCGCGAGTAACGCGAGCCGATCACGCGCAGGCCGGTGAAGCCAGCCGATTGGCGCAGCAGTTGTTGCCGTGCGATGAACGCCTGGAGGATGAGGTCGCCCAGGTCTGGGCAGCGGTTCAAGATGTGGCGGAGGGCTTCGGGCGACACCGGGTAGACTTCACAATCGGTCCGGGCGACGGCAGTGACGACCGCCGGACGGCCCGTGAGCTGCCCAGCCTCGCCGGTGAACGCGCCGGGCTTGTGCACGACGACGACCTTCGGCGCATCTCCGGTCTCATCGCGGATCTCGACCTGACCCGACTTGATGATGAAGAACTTGGCATCGCGATCGCCGCATCGGAAGAGCGTTTGCCCGGCCCGATACTTCGTCAGCGACGCACCTGTGCAGCTCCCCAGGGTCGCGACCT
>JAFAHT010000362.1 GCA_019237095.1 Planctomycetaceae bacterium | reverse complement strand
CCGATCCTGCTGGTTCCCGGCGCTGATTCTCCAGGCAGGAACTCGAACACCAGGATCGGACTCTTTCCCTTTGCCTCGCCGGCATTTTGATCGACGAGTTGCCGGGTGGCGGCCCGGATATGCTCGATCGTCTCGTTGGTGATCGGTTCGGTGATCGTGAAGAACTGGCCAGGATTCGCCTCTGGGCGGGCAGGCGCCTGGGCGTGAGCTGACCCGGCGACGATCTGGAGCCCCATGAACAGGCAGGCGGCCATTCCGGGTCGCAGAGCACTGAGGCAAGTCATGGAAGTCAGGCTCCCTCCGAGAGTCGGGCGCGGCGCAAGCTCCAAACCCCTTCTGGACAATGCGTCAAGCCGCCGGTTCTTTTGGAGAAAACCAATCAAGAAGTCCGACAAAGGTCCCGGGTCGCGCCAAGAATGCGCGGACAGGTGGAGTCGAGCCGCCAACCACTAGCTGATTATAAACGTGCGAGCGAAAGCCGTCAAACCGCGAAGCGATTCGGAAGTCGGCGGCACGGCAAACGAGTGCGCCAGGGCCGGCGATCGTCGACCATCAGGTCTCGCGCAGAATCAGGCGCTGTACATCATTACCGCTCGATTGCGTCGGCCCTGGGACGAGCGGTGGCGGGCGCTCCCTGTCCGTCGTGGCGGGCTCGGTTCGCCCCCGCGCGAGGGCGGTCCTCGCCAGCCGGGTTGCGGACGATCTTCCAGGGCGAGCCGAGCGGCTTGCCCTCGAAGTTCTTGTCGTTGACCACGCGGTTGGGATACATCGGCCCAAGCCGGAAGTCCTTCAGGCTCTTGCCGTCGGGCGATTTCAACATGATCCGGACCGGCAGCAGAAACCTGCGGTCGAGATTGACGAACGCAATGCTGAAGCTTTCCTTGTCCTCCTGGAGCTTGGGCGTGATGCTGACCCCATAACCTTTGGCGTCCTCGCTGATCAGGCTCATCTGGTAGCGCTGCCTGGCATCCTCGGCGTGCATGTTGAACAGGAACGGCAGCGGCCCCTCCTCGATGGCCTTTTTCTTCTCGTTTTTGCCCAGCGGATAGATGAAGATTTGCTGAGTGTCACTCTTGTACTGCCAGACCTCTTCGCCGGTGCAGATGATCCGCTCGAAGGGCGTGGAAAGCCACTTGCCCCTCCTCTGCGGGTCCTCGACAGGCTTTTTTTTCTCATTTTGTTTGATCTTGTTGAAGTCGATGAAGGCAAGGTTCGGGCTCTTGAACAGGGCGCGGCCTTCATAATATTCCAGCTCGTCCCAGGCCGGGTTTTGATCGACGCGCAGGATGGTCACGTCCAGCGTCTTGAGCAGCGAGCTCTGGTGTTCCCACTTCTCCAGCAGCCACTCCATATTGGCCGGATTGACGGGCTTGGCCGGGGCGCCGGCCTGCCGGGAAGCGGCGCCCCCTTGCTCTGCCCGCTCGGCAGCGGCCGGGGTCCGAGCCTGCGCCGGGGCCGCGGTCGGTGCGTCATCCCGGTCCGGAGCCTGGCCAAGACACAGGGCGGGATAGACCGCCCAGAACGCCAGAAACTGGGCCGCCATCATCGTGGTTCGCCGTTGCATGGGCAATCGACCTCCGTGCTGCTTGCCCGAGCCTTGCAGGCCCTTCTTCTTCCGAACGCGCGGGATCTCTCGATGATCCCACGGACCACCCGCGGGAAACTACCAGACTCTGGCGTTCTCCACCAGATCATCCCCCGCGGCCCAAAGCCGCGCGGGCACCCGAACGGGGCGGACATTGCCAGTATCGTGGCCAGGTCTGTCAGTTTTTCAAGCGTACTCGCACCAAGAAACGGCGTTCCCGTTCCGACCTTGACCCGTCCGTGCCTTGAACCACGACACACAAAACGACTGGGATTTTTGAGGGATTTTGCAAGCGGAAGGAAATTATCAGAAATGGCACGTCATTTGCACTCGACGAACGGCGTATCTGGTTTGGGAGCTTTCTCCCTGATTGACACAGTCGTGTGGTCTGGCACAATACTTTCGATAGGAGGGTTTCCTTCATGCGTCCCCAGCCGATCCGCGAAATTGCTCCGCCCGCCTGGCCGCTGCCCTTGATTCCCATTCCGCCGCGTGGTCCGCGTCGATCCGCTTGACCTTGGCGTGCTGCTGGCGAAGAATGGGTTCGTGACCTCTCATGTTCCTCTTTCGCCCTCGGCCGCCTCGACTTTCATGACGACCCTGGACCGTCCTAAACTGCGCCCGCTTTCTGCCTCGCGATTCGACCATCAAGGTCAGCCGTACGCCCTTCTTCAAGACCCGCTCGGTGCGTTCACCAGCCCAGTTCTGGTCCCGCTCGACGCATTCATGCATATTTGCCGTCACTTCGACGGACTGAATCTCCTGGCCGAGATTCCAGCGCGGGTCCAGCGTGAGACCGGGCAATCTCTTGCCGCCGAGGTGCTCGAGCGTCTGGTCGAGCAGCTCGATCAGGCAATGGTTTTGGACGGTCCGACTTTCGCGTCGTATCGGGAGACGTTTCGCCAGTCTCAGGAGCGTCCCGCGGCGCTGGCCGGCCGGTCTTATGCGGCCGAGGACGCGACCTTGCGGGCTCAGCTCCAAGGGTATTTCCATGGCGCTGGGGGCGCCGGCCCGCTGTCGATTGAGGGGCCCGGCCGGTCTCGGCGGCTTCGGGGAGTGCTCAGCCCGCACATCGACTTCCGCAGGGGCGGGCCCGTTTACACGTGGTCGTACAGAGAACTGGCCGAGCAGGCCGACATCGACACCTTCCTGATTCTGGGGGTCGCTCATCAGTACTGCCGGCGTCACTTTGCGCTGACCTTGAAAGACTTTGAGACCCCGCTGGGCGTCGTGCGGACCGATCGGCAATACGTGGAGCGAATCGCCGCGGCCGCCGGTGAAGAGCTGTTCGACGACGAACTGGTGCACCGGGCGGAACATTCGATCGAGTTCCAGGTGGTATGGCTTCAGTATGTGCTTCGCAAGGAGCGGCCATTCTCAATCGTGCCGATCCTGGTCGGGTCGTTCCACGATCACCTCCAGCGCGGGATCGACCCGATCGAGGACCCTCAGGTGCGGCGGTTTGTCGACGCCCTCAAGGCGGCGGAGGCAGCCAGCGGCAAGAACGTCGCGTACATCGGCGGGATCGACCTGTGCCATGTCGGGCCCGAGTTCGGCGATCCGGATCCCGTCGATGGCCAGCTTCAGGAAACGGTTCGCCGGTTCGACGGCGCGATGCTCGATCACGCGGCGGCCGCCGATCCGGCGCGGTGGTTCCAGACGGCGGCGACCGTCGCGAACCGCTGGCGAGTCTGCGGGCTTGCCGCCACCTACACCATGCTTCATGCCATGGGTCCAGCAACCGGGCGGTTGCTGCGCTACGATCAGGCCCTCGACAATCGGCGAACCTGCTGCGTGAGCTTCGCCAGCATGGTCTTTCACACCCCAGAGGACCCGCCCGGCCCAGAGCGTTCTTCCAATAATGGTCACACAATCGCTTGATGATTCGTTGCAGCCGCCCGCCGCCGATTCCGGCCCCTTCCCCGCCGCCGGAGGCTGCCAACCCCCTGCCGACTTGCGCCAGCAGGTGCGACAGTACGATGAGCGCGCCGCGGTCGGAACCTGGCCGGGTCCTCGGTACCGGATGATCCATCGCACCCTGGGTCAGGGTCCCGCCCTGATCTGGTTGCCCGGGATCGCTGCGACGTACCGGACGTACGCCCTGGTGCTGAACCGCCTGGGGGAGGGGTTCCGGACGATTCAGTACGAGTATCCCGGCGACCGGAAGGGCGACGGTGCCCGCCTGGGACGGATCACTCACGATCACCTAGTCGATGACCTCATCGGCCTGATGGACCACCTGGACATCGGCCGGGCTCACCTGGCGGGGATCTCGTTCGGATCGACGATCGCGCTGAAGGCGCTCGAGCGCGCGCCGGAGCGGTTTTCCAGGACGGTGGTGCAAGGTGCGTTTGCCCATCGCCGATTCACGGCGGCGGAGCGTCTGGCGCTGTTCCTGGGCCGGCGGGTGCCCGGAACCGTGGCGCGGCTGCCGCTGCGGCAGACGATCCTCGCCTACAATAATAAGATGGACTTTCCCAGGATCATCGAGGACCGCTGGCCTTTTTATCTCGAGGAGAACGGGCAGACGCAAATCCGCGCGCTGGCTCATCGTGCCTCGTTGGTTGCCCGGCTCGACCTGCGGCCAAGCCTGGCACGAATCGACGCGGAAATCCTGCTGGTTCAGGGACGGGACGACCGGATTGTGCCGCACCGCTATTTCGAGGAGCTGAAAGCGGCGCTGCCGCGATCCGAAAGCGTGGTCATGCCCACGGTCGGCCACATCCCTCACATCACGCACGCCGAGTCGCTGGCCAAGCTGATCGGCGACTGGCTGCTGACCTGCGAGCCGGCAAGCTGCACGCGTGATCCGGCGGCCGGGACCGCCCCGTGTGGGGCCGGCGGGCAAGACGGTGCGGCTTGCCCGGCGCGCGCCTGGGCCAACGGCTCCGGCGATCAGGTACACGACCGCAAACCGCTCGCATGATCCCCGGCATTTGCTCGATTTCCGGGCCTACGCCGTTGGCGAGGTCGAAATTGAGGGATACAATGCCTGGTCGTGAACGCATTGATGAGGTGATCGTCGAAGGGGCAAGGCTCGTGGTTCAGGAACAAGGGTGGTGACAGTCGAGCGATCGAGGCTGGTGATCCTGGGTATCGATGAGGAGGGGCTGGGCGGGTTGACAGACCGGGCCCGGCGAATCCTCGCGGATGCCGACGTGATCGTGGGCGCCGCGCCGATCCTGGCGCTCCTTGAATCGCTGCCGGGGCGCAAGGTCGTGCTCGAGCCCGAGATGTCCAAGGCGCTCGAGCAGGTGAAGGAGGCGCTGCGCGCCCGGCAGCCGGTCCTGGTCAGCAGCGGCGACCCTCTGTTCTATGGCGTTGCGCGCTATCTCTGCGATCGATTGGGCAAGGACTGCTTCGAGATCTTGCCGCACGTCAGCAGCATGCAACTGGCTTTCGCACGGGTCAAGGAGAGCTGGGAAGACGCTTACCTGACCAACCTGGCGGGGCGTCCCATCGAGGCCGTTCTCGATCGGATTCGCACGGCAGAGAAGGTCGGGCTGTTCTCCAGCGACGAGCTGACGCCCCCGCGCGTGGCTCGCGAGCTGCTGCAACGGGGAATCGACTATTTCCGTGCCTATGTCTGCGAGAACCTGGGTTCCCCCGACGAGCGGGTCACGCAGGCCGAGCTCGCCGACCTGGCGGCGCTGGAGTTCAATGCCCTCAACGTGCTAATCCTGGTGCGCAAGCCGAACCGGCCCGATCGAGCCAGCAGGGCCAGCAGGCATCGCCTCTTCGGTAATCCCGACGAGGCGTTTGCCCAGACCAAGCCCAGGCGGTGCCTGGTCACCCAGGCAGAGGTTCGCGCCGTCGCGCTGGCGCAGCTCGACATCCGCGCGACCAGCACGGTGTGGGACATCGGCGCAGGCTCCGGATCGGTCGCTATCGAGGCCGCCCAGCTTGCGTACCAGGGAATGGTCTACGCCATCGAGCCCGAGCCGGCCGATATCGCGCTGATCCAGGCCAACGCCGAGTCGTTCGGCGTGCCCAACGTCCGCCCCGTGCTCGGCCGCGCGCCCGAAGTGCTGGCGAGCTTGCCAGAGCCGGACGCGGTGTTCGTGGGCGGGACCGGCCGCCAGCCGGACCACGTCATCACCGCAGCCTACCATCGGCTCTGTCCCGGCGGCAACCTCGTCGTCAACGTCGCGACCGTCGAGGGCCTTGCATCGTCATATCAGATCTTGAAAGGGCTGGCCGGCGGGGTCCGGGTCTGGAACCTGGGCATCTGGCGGGGTATCGAGCAGATGGAACGCTTGCGCTTCGAGGCGGTGCCGCCCACGTTCCTCCTGGCGGTCAACAAGCAGGATGAAGGCGATGATTGAGCTCCAAGCGGGAATCGAATTCCAACGCACTCTCCGGAAAAGGCCAGGCGTCCGGCACCTGGAACCGCACTGAGCCTGGATGTTCGAGCCATTCCAGAAAACGAGATGGCTCGCGTATTGTGGGCCCGCGATCCGCCGATCTATCATCTACTAACTCCTGAAACTTAAGGCGTTGTGGCCGCTCGGAGGGATGGGCAATCGAATGTCCGAACTGGCAGAGCAGGAACTCGATCTGATCGCGGTGGGAGCGCATCCCGACGACGTCGAGATTGCCTGCGGCGGAACGCTGGCCCGGCTGGTGCGCAAGGGCTACGCGGTTGGCATCGTCGACCTGACCGATGGCGAGCCGACCCCGCACTCTCCAGGCCCGGACGTCCGGCTTGCCGAGGCTCGCCAGGCCGCCGACATCCTGGGAGTTGCCCTCCGGATCAACCTGAACATGCCCAACCGCAGGCTCTTCGACTCGTTCGAGGCCCGCGTTGCCCTGGCCAAGGTTTTTCGCAGGCACCGTCCCAAGGTCGTGCTGGGTTTCGGCGGCAAGACCGTGCTCGCCTCGCCCGATCACTACCAGGCCATGTTGATCACCGACGCCGCGGTCTTCTACAGCCGGCTGACCAAGTGGGACGAGCACTTCGACGGCCTCAGCACCCATGTGATCTCCAACCAATTAAGTTTTCCGATCGCCTTGCATGGGTTAGACTTGCCGGAAGCTTCCGGCTACATTGTAGCCGACATCGGTCCCACCCTGGACGTGAAGCTGGAAGCCATACGCGCCTACCAGACCCAGTTTCCCGCCAGCAAGGCGGGCACCTTCCGGGCGGTCGAGACCATGAACCGGTATCACGGCCTGACCGCGGGTTTTGAAGCGGGCGAACTGTTCCTGACGTATCGTTCGGTGGGCGTTGACGACCTCATGCGCTGGGCAAGCCCCGCACATGCCCGGAGCTAGTGCTCGCTTGCGAGCCGGTGGATCGTTTCTCTCCACTCTCTTTGATTTGCGAGGCAGCGAGAAATCCCAAGCCCCGGAGCAGGTTACGAACTCTCCCGGCAACTCAGCCCGGCCGTTGAAGCAAGCTCAGTTGCGGTCAGTCTCTTCCTTCCGGGTACGGGTCGAAAAAAGGCGGTCGCGGTGAGCCTGCTATCTAACCTACTATTGAAAATAAAACTCTGGTGGAAGTGGTTGACTAGTCAGTGTCTTGGAGTCGCGAACGTGGATGCGACCGATGAATTCGCCACCATATCGTCGCTCACCTTGTTGCCCGGCCAGTTGAAGCTGAAGGTCGGAGTCGTCTCGGTCCGGGGCAACTATCGCGAGCACAACGAAGACAACTATTACGTTCCCGGCAGGCGCCCGGTCCGGCCCGACCTATCCGACGGCAGCACCGAGACCCCTGCGATGACCCTCGAGCCCGAAAACCTGTTCATTGTCGCCGACGGCATGGGAGGCCAGCAAGCCGGTGAGAAGGCCAGCCTCATGGCCGTCGAGCTGATCCCCAGGGCAATTGCCAGACGGCTCACCGCGGAGGAGAAGGAACCGCGACAGATCCAGGAGTCGATTCGCGAGGCTGTCGCCGAGGTGAACTCGGAGATCCTGGGAAGCTCGGGCTTGGTCACCGAATACTCGAACATGGGCACGACCGTCGTCCTGGCCCAGTTCCGCCAGGACCGCGTTTTCGTCGCGGGCATCGGTGATTCCCGGGCGTATCGTCTGCGCGACAACAAGCTCGAGCAACTGACCAAGGACCATTCGCTGGCCGATGCCCTGCTCGACGCGGGCACGATTACCAAGGAAGAGCTGTCGACACATAAGTTCAAGAACGTGCTCTATCTCTACCTGGGAAGCAAGGACGCGCGCAGCGGGCCCGAGGAGTTCAAAGTCCTCGACGTTCGACCCGGTGATCGGTTTCTGCTGGCCAGCGATGGACTTACCGGAGTCGTTTCCGACGAAGAGTTGGCCAAGGTGCTGTGCTCGGTGAGCGACCCCCAGCAGGCGGCCGTGATGCTCAAGGATATGGCCCTGGACAACGACTCCAAGGACAACGTGACCTGCCTGATCATCAACGTGGTGGCCCAGAGCGACCCGGCGCTGTCCGCGCAATGAATGATCGATGAGCGCCGGTCGCGATTCTCGCCTCTCGAGAACATCGCCCGGGGTGTGCCCGCGGCCTTCGCCGCCATGGTCCGCAAGCTGATGGCCAAGACGCCCCACGAGCGCTGACCCCAGCCGGCTGCGCTCAATCCTGGGCGCGAAAGCCGAGGCCGCGCGATCCTTCCATCCTCCTCCGCCCCTTCTGGCTGACGAAGACCTGCGCTTGCTCTCGATCGCCAACGATACGAGCCCCAGCGTGTTTTCGCTGCGCGACCTGGGAGATGCCGAGCCCTCGCCGGCTCCTCGTCATCGCTGGCCCCTGCCGCCGCTTCCCGCCGCGGTCCGGCACACCGGCCCGAGCCCGACCCCCGCACCTCACGCATGAGCAACGACACCCGCTGGCTACTCCATTTTTCCCTGATCGTCCTGGGCCTGATCGCCATCCTCACGATCGCCCTTCTGTTGCGCGGTTAAGGGCAGGCGAAGCTGGGGCCGGGGTGCTGCGTCAGACCGCTTGCTTATTGGTCTCTGCCCTGCGGTCCACGAGGGCAAACGGATCGAGAATAGGAGGCGTGGGCAAGATGGGCGATGTCGCATCCCCAAATGACCCTTTCGGACTTCGAAAATTTTGAGTGTTGTTTTGGATTTCACCGACTGAACCGATCAATCACCATTATTGCATTAGATCATAAACGCATTCAGTGCAGAAGAATGTCAAAAACACCAAGATTTTCGGTGTGAAAGTCCTGCCGCAGCCAGCGGTTGACCTGGACCAGGAGGCTATAGACGTGCTCACCAGCGCTGAAATACGGGGGATGATCGCCCGCCTTCTTAATCTTGATTTCACTTAATTAATCGAATTTCATTTGATTTGGTTACGCAGGGGCCCTATAGTACTTACTGGCTGGACTAATTTACTGCCTCCAGCTACATCCAGGGAGCGAAGAGACGAGAGGAGTACCAGGATGACCACTATGCTGATGGAACTCATGCACCATCTGCAGGATGTTCACACCCATTACCCCAACGATGGCACACGTGTCATCGTGGCGGTGCCCACTACGCCCCACTCCGTGGAACAATTCGAGGTTGGAGAGGTACACCATGACGGACCCTCGGTGGTCCTGTACTGTCAACCCCTTCAGGATGATGAGGACAGGCCACAGGATGAACAAGCCACGCCACAGGATGAACAAGCCACGCCTCCTGCGAAGAAAACCAGGACTTGCGTCCATAACGACTACGAGGACCTGCTCTGACGAAGTTGGCCGGGCCTGGCTACGGACCGCCACAGGATTGTTCAGGTTCACCCCTGTGAATCGCCAGCCCATCGTGCAGATTGGTGG